>JANYFF010000049.1 GCA_025362825.1 Polaromonas sp.
CCTTCAGGCGCTCGTCCTGGCTCTTGTCACCGTGCAGTGCGGTCGTCTTCAGGCCTTCACGCTCCAGCGAACGGGCTAGGCGGGCACAACCGAGCTTGCTGTTGACAAACACAAAGGCCTGCTTCATGCCGCGGGTCTTGAGAACCTGATGTAGTGCGCGGCGTTTGTCGTCTGCGCCCACGCTGTAAAAATGCTGTTCGACGGTGGTGGCGGTGGCGTTGGAACGGGCAACTTCAATCGTTATCGGGTCTTGCAGAAAGCTGGCCGCCAGGCGCTTGATCTCCGGCGAGAAAGTAGCCGAGAACAGCAAGGTGATGCGCTGCTTGGGCAGGTAGCTCAGGATGCGCTGCAAATCGGGCAAAAAGCCGATGTCGAGCATGCGGTCGGCTTCATCGAGCACAACGTATTCAACCTGGTTGAGCACCGCGTTCTTGGCTTCAATGTGGTCCAGCAAACGCCCTGGCGTGGCAACCAGCACTTCAACTCCTTTTTTGAGCTCTGCGGTTTGCGGCTTCATGTCCATGCCACCAAACACCACTGCACTGTTCAGGTTGGTGTATTTGGCATACAGCTTGACCTGTTCGGCCACCTGCACAGCCAGCTCACGCGTCGGCAGCAGCACCAGCGCGCGCACCGGGTGGCGCGCCGGAGAAGTAGAAGCGTTCTCGTGCTTCATCATGCGCTGCAACAGCGGCAAGGCGAATGCAGCGGTCTTGCCGGTGCCGGTTTGCGCTGCACCCATCACGTCCCTGCCCTCAAGCACGACCGGAATGGCCTGCTCCTGGATCGGTGTCATGGTTTCGTAGCCCATTTCGGCTACGGCGCGGGCCAGCGGTTCTGCGAGCGAAAGATTGGAAAAAGAAGAGGTCATTTAGTCTACTATTGTCGCACTTTGGCCGAATTCACCCTTTCAGGCCGCGGGCAAGCCCCCGGCAGCGCGTCCATAAGGCCGGCGAAAAAGCCGGGCAAACCCTAATGCTATGAATTAAATAGCACAACCCCACGGTAAAACGCGGGCTAGAGCCCTGTTTACTATAAATTTCGGGCGCTGAAGGTATCGCAGGCCTTGACGCTACCTGTGGTGATGCCGGTATTGAACCAGCGCTGGCGCTGGGCGCTGGTGCCGTGAGTGAAGCTTTCGGGCACTACTGCGCCGCCTCCCGCACGCTGCAGCGCATCGTCACCGATTTTGGCCGCCGCATTCATCGCAGACTCAATGTCGCCGCCTTCAAGAATGTGGCGGGAATTGTTGGCATTAAAGGCCCAGACGCCGGCAAAGCAATCGGCCTGCAGCTCAAGCTTGACGCTGAGGGCGTTGTATTCGACCTTGCTGACGCGGCTGCGTGCCTCGTCCACCTTGGCGCTGATCCCGAGCAGGTTTTGCACATGGTGGCCGACTTCGTGCGCAATCACATAGGCTTGGGCGAATTCGCCGGGCGCGCCGAGGCGGTTTTTGAGGGTTTCATAAAAATCCAGGTCGATGTAGACCTTCTGGTCGCTCGGGCAGTAAAACGGCCCCATGGCCGATTGCCCCTGGCCGCAGGCAGTTTGTGTGGCACCCCTGAATAACACGAGCCGCGGTTCGCGGTAAGTGGCGCCACCCTTGGCAAAGACGTCTTTCCAGACGTCTTCGGTGTCGGCCAGCACAGTGGCGACAAATTTGGCCATGCGGTCGTCAGCAGGCGGCCGATGCGCGGGCGCTTGCTGCTGCTGGACCTGCGCGGGAGGCGAGCCGCCGCTGAGCAAGCTCAAAATGGTCAGTGGATTAATGCCGAAGGCCCAGCCGCCCAGCAAGGCGATGACGATGGTGCCAATGCCGATGCTGCGGCCGCCCATCAGCCCGCCACCGCTGAAACCGCCGCCCCCCCCCCCGTCATCACGCCGGTCTTCGACATTGTCTGATTCCCGATTGCCTTCCCACTTCATAGATGCTCCCGTGCGAATGTGTACAGTGCTGCGCCGACCCACCAACCCATGCAGGCCAGGTACTGGTCAGCCAATGTGCCGACTTTACTTGACCGGCGAGAATATCAAGGCAAAGGCGGAACAAAGCCGCTTCCGACTGGTCCATCACCCATGACATGCTTACCGAATCTTCCTGTTTTCTTGAACGCGGCCGGCCTTCTGGCTTGGTTGTCCCGGCTGGCCCGCCTGGTATTGGCGGCGCTCGTGGTTTCGCTGGTGGCCGCATGCGCCAGTCCGATTACCGCAAAAGTCACCAGTTTCAACCAGTGGCCGGCAGATACGGCCGGTGCCACTTTCAGCTATATCCGTCCGGCAGATTCGCTCAATGACCTGGAGCAACAAGCCTATGAAGGCTATGTGCAGGCAGCGCTCGAAAAGATCGGCCTGAAACACGCAGGGCAAGGCCAGGTCGGGCGCTTTCAGGTGGATATCGTGACCAGCAGCAACACCCGCAATAGAAAGTTTCGCGAAGCGGTTTACCAGGACAACTATGTGTACCTGCCGCCCTACCGTGACGCAGCGGGCAATGTTTTCCCGGGCTACTGGGCGCCGGACCGTTTTGGCTCGCGTTATGTGGGTGACCGGGAAGTGACGCGTGAGGTGCAGGTCAGCAACCTCAAACTGCGCCTGCTGGACGCCAAGGGCTATTCCCCCGGCAAGCCACGGGCAGTGTTTGAGTCGCGGGCCGTCTACGAAGGTGACAACGAAGACCTGGCCGACCTGGTGCCTTACCTGGTGCGTGCCGTGTTTGATGGTTTCCCGGGCCAGAATGGACGTGTCCGCACACTCAGGTTCGACAGCAAAACCGGTGCGATGACGGGAAAGTGATGTTTTGAAAGTTCTGCTCACAGGGTTTGATGCATTTGGCGGCGCTGCCGTCAATCCGAGCTGGCTGGCGGTGCAGGCACTTGATGGCCGCTCAGTTGCCGGGCACAAAATCATCGCCGCGCAATTGCCAACGGCGTTTGAGACTTCGATCATTGAACTCCGTCGTTTGTTGCAGGCATATAAGCCAGCTTTGGTGATCTGCGTCGGCCTGGCGAGCGGGCGGGATTCCATGTCCATAGAGCGAGTGGCGATCAACATTCAGGACGCCAGCATTGCCGACAACGCCGGGCACCAGCCGCTGGATGTGTCTGTCATATCCAGCGGACCCGCCGCGTATTTCAGCACCCTGCCGATCAAGGCCATGCTCTACGCATTGCAGAAGGCTGGCATCCCGGCAGAGATTTCACAGACGGCGGGAACTTTTGTATGTAACCACGTGTTTTACGCACTGATGCATGCGCTTGCCTCATCGCGCAGGGCAAAGAAGCCGAGGGGCGGATTTATCCATGTGCCTTTTCTCCCGGCGCAGGGCGCGCCAAATATGGGACTGGAAACAATGGTTGCTGGCCTGCATTGCGCTGTTGAATCCGCATTGACCACCGAACAGTACGACCTCGCCTACGGCGCCGGGCGAATCAATTAAAGTCAGCGTGCAGCAAATGCCACATTCATCAGGCCACCTGCGAGGCTGACTGCCTGGGATGCGCTGAAACCCTCGCCGTTGCTGGCCATCGTATTGATGGCCGCCGATGAGTTATCTGCCTGCAGCTGGCGCATGCAGTTGTTCCGGTCGAAACGGGCACTGGATTCAAAGCAGCTGGCCAGTGCGACGTTCTGTGCAGAAATCTGTGCTTCGCGCAGCGCGGCCTTTTTGACTTGCCCATCAGCCACCATGGCCATGGCAACAAGCTGGCACACAATTACCAAGCCTGCCGCTATCAGGAACAGATTACGGCTACTGGTGCGTTCTATTTTCTGGAACTGGTCTGAAAGCATGGCGGCTCCTGATACCTTGATGCAGCTTCGTTGAAGTTTGTTTCCCCTGTCTTGATGCTAGAAGTCCTCCCCAGAAACGCGATTCAGCTCGCTACCCTTGAAGATGTAGGATAAAACCGCATCCCGTGAACATCTCTGCATATAAAACTGTTCTTCTCATGACCGCCTATCCAAATCCCCTGCTTGATGCAGCAGAAACTGCAGCGCGACTCCCGTGGCGTGCGCTTGTCGAGGGCATTGAGAGCCTGCTGCAGGATGACAGCGTGCAGGTGCCGTCGCGCCTGGTTCAGGCGCTGCCCGGCGGTGGCAGCCTGTTCGTTATGCCGGCTTTTGACAGCCAGGTGGCCATCACCAAGCTGATTACCTTCACGCCAGCCAACGCGGGCACGGCCAGGCCTGCGATTCAGGGCGATGTTGTGGTGTTCGACACGGCAACGGGCGAACGGCGGTTTGTACTGCATGGTCCAACGGTCACCGCGCGACGTACCGCTGCGGTATCGGCCTTGGCGGCGCGGCACATGGCGCCCAACGCGCAGGGGCCGCTGTTAATCGTCGGTGCTGGCGTTCAGGGCAAGGCGCACCTCGATGCCTTCACCGACCTGCTGGGTGTGAAAGACGTCATGATCGCATCGCGCAGCGCCGCGAGTGCGCAGGCGCTTGCAGCACACGCTCGATCTTTGGGCCTGCAAGCCCGTATTGTGCAGGACGCGGATGCGGCGCTCGGTGATTGCCCGCTGACGGTCACCTGTACACCGGCCGGCAGCATCGTGCTGGGTGCGCTGCCCCGGTCTGATGGTTTTATAAGCGCGGTAGGCGCTTTCACACCCAGGATGGCAGAACTGGCTCCCACTTTATGCCGTCACTTCGCGGCGCATGGCATGGTCATGGTGGACACCGCGGACGCAGTGCATGAAGCCGGTGATTTGCTCCAGGCAGGCCTCGATGTGGCACGCTTTGCGACGCTGGCAGACGTCATACGCCAGAACATCAAAAAGCCCGCCGGACCGGTGCTGTTTAAAAGCTGCGGCTGGGCGGGCTGGGATCTGGCTGCGGCGCGTGTGGCACGAATGCCATGACGCTTGCAGCCAGTCTACGACCTGTTCAGCGCCAAAAGGTCTGCGGCAGCCAGGCTTTCAAAGTGCGCCAGCTGCGCCAGACGAAAAGCCCACGTTGCAGCCAGCGCCAGGACCGTGCTGGCTTGCGCAAGCCCAATAATGAAACGGCCAGAGCTATCGCAACCGGATGGTCCCGCAGGTACTGCAGGCCGCTGCGCATCAGGCCCACCGCGCGGTCGGCAATCGAAGAAGCCTTTTGCAGTGGCGCCAGCTGATCAGCCAGGCTGGCGCGTTGCGCGGTAATGCGTCTGAGCAACTCGCCGCGCTCGCGGTGCAGTTCAGCCAGACGTTTATCCATGCGAGCCGTCCTTGCCTGTGGCGGCCTTGAGCTGGCGCAGGTCTTCCTGGAGTTCAGCCAGGCTGGCGGCGAACATGTCGTCACCGGCGTCCAGCGTACGGCGCAGGGCAGCGTACAGATAAACGGCGAGGCCAGTAAAAAGCGCTGCACAGGCCGCCAGTACCCAGACGCGCTGCTCCCACCAGATGTGCACAGCCAGCGCGATGGTCAGAAGCAGGCCGACACCCACGCAAAACATCAATGCCAGCCCCAAACCCAGTTGCTGCAGGATCAGGTGTTTTTCGACCTGAATTTCATTGCCCAGCAGGGCCAGCCGTGTTTGCAGCGTGCCGATAAAGGTGATGGCGATGTTTTTCAGCGCACCGAACGGGCCGGTTGCAGCGGCAGCACCAGACTCCCTAGCCATGGCGCGGCGCCAGGCCCACAGCACCGGGCTGCCTAGCGGCGACCAAGGATCAGCCCTACCAAAAGACCCACGCCAGCGGCGATACCGACAGCGGTCCAGGGTGACTCATGGACGTATTCGTCGGTGGCCCGCGCAGCGGCGCGGGTTTTATCAACCAGCACATCCTCGGCTTCGGCGAGCCGGACTTTGGCATCGCGCAAACGGGCCTGGATGCGGGCGCGAAGGTTGGCGATTTTTTCGCCCGCCTGTTCGGCGGTGGCACCCAGCATTTCCTCTGCTTCGGAAATTACGGATTTGATATCGCTGACAAGCTGTTCCTGCGATTCGACACTGGCGTTACCGGCCTTGGACATGGTGTACCCCTTGGAAAATATTTGAGGATTTAAGCGTAGCAGATTAGGGACCCTCTGCATCACTCTGGCGGAACTGAACACTTGCACAGTCTGCAGCGACGAAACTGCAATGAAAAGTCGCACAAAACCTGCCCGCCGCGATAATTCAGTGCATGAACCCATTGCAATCCCTCATCACTCTGGTGATCGCGGTTTCGGCGCCGCTGGCAAACGCCGACGAGGTGCGGGTGTTTGCCGCCGGTGCCGCAAAGCATGCGGTAGAAGCAGTGGCACCGCTCTTCCAGCAGGCGACCGGCCACACGCTGCGCGCCAACTACGACACCGTCGGCGCGTTGCGTGACCGTGTGCTCCGCACGCCGGCGGGCGAGGCGGCAGACATTGTCATCCTCAGCGACACAGCGCTCGCGACCTTGAAGACGGCAGGCCGCCTGAGTGCGACGCCTGCGCAAAGCATAGGCCGCGTTGTGGTGGCGCTGGCGGTAAAACAAGGCGCAGCTATACCGGCGCTGTCCAACGCAAATGACCTGCGCCAGGCACTGTTGGCCGCAACCAGCATTGCCTATGGTGATCCCGCCCGTGGCGCCACCGCCGGAACGCATTTCGCCAGCACCATCAACACACTGGGGATGCGCGACGCATTAAGCGAAAAAATCACCGTACTGCCGTTCGGCGTGGATGTGGTGGTGGGCGTGGCCGAAGGCCGCTATGCCCTGGGTGTCAGCCAGTCGAGCGAGATCATGCAACACCAGGGTGTCAGCTATGCAGGCCCGCTGCCTGCGCCCTACGGGCTGTCTACCGGCTACGGGGCTGCGCTGGCCAGCGGCAGCGCAGCGGCCAAACAGTTGCTGGAGTTTTTGTCCGGTCCGCAGGCAGCTGGTGAATTTCGCAGCAGTGGGTTTGTCTCAGCGCCGTGAGGCGTGATTTGGCTCAAGCCTTCGGCAGCGTTACCCCAACCTGCCCTTGGTACTTGCCGCCGCGGTCCTTGTACGAGATTTCGCACACGTCGTCCTTGTCGCTCTCAAAGAACAGCACCTGCGCGCAGCCTTCGCCTGCATAAATCTTGGCCGGCAGCGGCGTGGTATTTGAAAATTCCAGCGTGACATAGCCTTCCCATTCGGGCTCGAAGGGCGTGACGTTGACGATGATGCCGCAGCGTGCGTAGGTGCTTTTCCCCAGGCAGATGGTGAGCACATTGCGCGGGATGCGAAAGTACTCCATGGTCCGGGCCAGCGCGAAACTGTTGGGCGGGATGATGCAGCTGTCGCCATGAAAATCGACAAAGCTTTTTTCATCGAAGTTCTTCGGGTCCACCACCGTGCTGTGGATGTTGGTGAAAACCTTGAATTCCGGTGCGCAGCGAATGTCGTAGCCATAGCTGCTGGTGCCGTAGCTGATGATTTTCTGGGTGACGCCGCCGACCTCACGCTGGCGGATCTGGCCGGGTTCAAAGGGCTCGATCATGCCCGTGGACTCCGCCATGCGGCGTATCCATTTGTCGCTTTTGATGCTCATCATTTACTCCTGAGCGCATTGTATGGGGACACATCGACCAAACAACACCAGGCGACGGGCCGGAAAACGCCACCCTGTTCAGGGGCGGCTATTGCGGGTTGGCAGCCTATCTGCATGAGGAAAAGCCGGGCCGATAAACCCTGCTTCAGGACAGAGGATCGGAAAGTAGAATATTTGCTACTTTTTTGATAGCTAAAAGCGCCGTTTTTACGTGGGCTGCAGGCCTTTTTATGCCTAAACCACTTTGCCGGATACTGAACTACCGGCAATCACCGTTTTTTCGATCAACCGGTCATCTCCCAACACGATCAGCGCAAACAGCAACTCGTCGAGGTTGCCGGCCAGTGCAGTTTTGCGGGCCAGCAACGGCGTTGCTTGCGGATTGATGATCACAAAATCGGCCTCACAGCCGGGCTGCAGGTTACCGATCAGCCCTTCCAGCCCCAACGCCCTCGCTGCACCCGCGGTGTGCTGCCACCACAACTGCTGCGGATTGAGCGACACACCGGGTTTGGTTTGGCCCTCGCGCCCGACGTAATACGCCGCCAGCATGGTGTGGAAGGGACTGAAACTGGTGCCGCCACCCACGTCGCTAGCCAGTCCGTACATAAAGCCCGCTTCATCTGCCGCCATGTAATCAAAAAAACCGCTGCCCAGGAAAAGGTTGCTGGTGGGGCTGACCGCTGCCGATGTACCGGTGCTTTGCATGAGCGCCCGGTCTTCGCTGTCCAGGTAAATACAGTGCGCATAAACGGCACGCGGCCGCAGCAGACCAAATTGCTCATAGACGCTGAGATAACTGCGTGCATCTGGATACAGCGTTTTGACCCAGGCCACCTCATCGCGGTTTTCAGCAACGTGCGACTGGACCCATACATCCGGGTACTTGGCTGCCAGCTCGCCGGCGCCCTGCATCTGCACCGCGCTGCAGCTGGGAACAAAGCGTGGCGTGATGGCGTAGCCCAGGCGATCAACGCCGTGCCATTTGTTGATGAGCGCTTCGGTATCGACCAGGCTTTGGGTGGTGTCGTCACGCACGCCATCCGGCGAGTTCTGATCCATCAGGACCTTGCCGGCAATCATGCGCAGGCCGCGGCTTTGCGCCTCGCCCAGCAGGGAATCGACAGCAGCCGGGTGCGAGCTGGCAAATGCCAGGGCCGTGGTGACACCCTGGCGCAGCAATTCATCAATGAAAAAAGCTGCGACCGGCGCGTTGTAGGCGGCGTCGGAAAAGCGCGATTCATGGGGAAAGGTGTAGTGTTCGAGCCAGGGCAGCAGGCCTTCAGCCGGGGACCCGATCACGTCAACCTGCGGAAAGTGGATGTGCATGTCCACAAAACCCGGCGCAATGATGCGGCCCGACCAATGCTCGACAGGCACATCAGGGTAGCGGGCCGCGACGCTGCGGTAATCCCCAATCGCCTGCACCCGCTGTACACCAGACCCGTTGGATGCGGTGACCAGCAGGCCATCTTCTTCAAAAATGGCGCGGCCAGCACCCCCGCCCGGGGCCGCAAAATACAGCAGCGATGCTCGATAGGCTTTCATGCCGCTAGGTTAACGCAGCGCCGGGCAGCGTGCATATGCGGCGGCACATAAAGACTATCGCCGATGTGATGTCATGCCTGGCACGCGAGCAGCGCAAAGGCACACAGGCCTCAGGACCGCAGGGTGCAGCTGTCCCCGACCGAATCGCGCCAGATGCGCACCGCACAAAGACCAGGCACGGTGGGTGCCAGTTCACGCCAGACAAAGGCGCACAGGTTTTCCAGTGTTGCGGGCCCGATGCCGGCTACGTCATCGAGCAAGTGGTGGTCCAGCCTCGGCTTTAATTGATCAATTGCAAGACGTACCAAGCCGAGGTCCAGCACCATGCCGGTGACGGCATCGGGCTGGCCGGTCAGCACGACCTCGGCGTTGTAAGTGTGGCCATGGATGCGCAGACTGCTATCAGCCTCGATTTCGCGCTTGAGCGTGTGGGCGGCGTCGAAGAAGAATTTTTGGCTTATTTCGTAGTTCATGGACATCTTCAAAAACAGTAAACCTTGAGGGCCTCTAGAAATTCGATTAACGGGATGCAGGGCAAGGCGCCCGGAGCGCAGGACACCGGAATGCACTTGGGTGCATGAGGATTCCGAGCACCGCGCGACGCAGTCATGCGCCCGGTAATCGGATTTGTAGAGGCTCTCATCATCGGATACCGGTGATTTTGTGGGTCTGCAGGCTCAACCGCCAAGCCGGCCGCTGCATGCACAGGTCAATGCACTGACGGGTGTTGTCTGCGCGCAGGATATTGTCCATGGGCTGCAGGTAGCGGTGGGTAAAGCGGGCCGCCTCTAGCTCGGCAAGGTTCAATGCCGGCTGTGGCCACACCACCTTCAATTCGTGGCCTTCGC
>JANYFF010000409.1 GCA_025362825.1 Polaromonas sp.
CTGGTCACGCCAAGCTGGGGCGGTAACACCGAGTTTGCCGACCTGCGGGCCGCCTACGACGCGCTGCCCGAACGTACCCGCCACGAAATTGAACACCTGAGCGCAGAACACTTCGCGTTGCACACCCGCGTGCTGCTGGGCGATGACGCCTACACCGACGACCAGAAGAAAGCCATACCGCCGGTGGTATGGCCGCTAGCAGATGTGCATCCCGGATCGGGCCGCAAGCTGATGTTTGTCGGTGTGCACGCACGCCAGATCATCGGTTGGCCGACGGCCGAAAGCCGCATGTATTTGTCCGACCTGCTGGAGCATGCAACGCAGCGCCAGTTTGTCTATACCCATGAATGGCAGGTCGGTGACCTGGTGATCTGGGATAACCGCAGCACCCTGCACCGCGGTCGCCGCTTCGACATTGCAGAACGCCGCGAGCTGCGCCGAACCACGGTGAACGACACGCCTGAAGCCATGTTGATGGCCGCTTGATCGGGGTAGGGCGGGCGCCTGTCAGCGCCCATGCTGTGGCCTTCATATAATTGCAGCGTGATCTTCCCCGCACCAGTCCGATCGCGCCCCTCCCTATGGGCCCGTATTGCGGCATTTCTAAGCTTCCTCGCCGTCATGTCGGCGCTGGTGGCGCCGGTTTCCATGCTGGCCGAGGAAGTACGCACCGGCAGGCTGGGCGGGATTTGCACAGTCAGCACAGCCTCTCAGGGCAACCCTGATGGCGCAGATGTCGGCGGCAGTGGAGGCTCAAAAACCGGCTCGCACTGCGAATTGTGTGGCTCGCTGGGTTTGGCGCTGCCGCCATTGCAGGTTGCCAGCATTCCCTGCGATCCGGGCAACCAGGTGGCCGACGCCTCGGCACCGGCCCATCGCGCCGAGTCCGTCAGTGGCCTGCCTTTCAGCCGCGGCCCACCTGCACTTTGAACTGAAGCCTCTAAAGCCCTGCGCTTGAGTTTTTGCGCCCCGGCCTTGCGGCTGCGGCGCTGCCTCTTTTCATTTCAAAGTGTGGATTCCATGAACTTTTCCCATGCCCGTTCCAGGTTTCGCCTGAGCGGTGTTGCGACCGCCGCTTTCGCCAGCCTGTCGGCTCTTGCGCAGACACCTGCAGCCATAGCGCCATTACAGGTGCCTGCAGAAACGCAGGCCAAATCGCTCGGCGTCGTCACTGTCAACAGCGGCCAGCCCACGTCCTTGCCCACCCAAATCCCGACCACTATCGAGGGCGTGACCAAAGAGCAGATCGAGCAGACCATCAACGCCACCGACAGCGAAGACGCGCTCAAGTACTTCCCCAGCCTGCTGGTGCGCAAGCGCTACATCGGCGACTACAACCATGCCGTGCTGTCCAGCCGCGCCTCAGGTACCGGAAATTCGGCGCGCTCCATGGTCTATGCCGACGGCATTTTGCTGTCCAATTATTTGGGCAACGGCGCCACCTACGCGCCGCGCTGGGGGCTGGTCACTCCGGAAGAAATCGAGCGTGTTGATGTGCTCTATGGCCCGTTTTCTGCTGCCTATGCCGGCAACTCGGTCGGTGCGGTGGTGGATTACGTCACGCGCATGCCGACCCAGTTTGAAGCGCACGCCAAACTGACCGGTTTCAGCCAGAACTTCAAGCTGTACAACACCGATAGCAGTTACAGCGGCTCGCAAGCCAGCGCCTCGCTGGGCAACAAGTCGGGCGACTGGTCGTGGTTTGTCAACGTCAACCGCACCAGAAGCGCTGGCCAGCCGCTGACCTTTGCAACCCGGGCCCTCAGCACCACAGCCCCTGCAGCCGGGGCCCAGGTCGTGACGGGCGCCGTGCCTAGGCTGGACCGAACCAACACGCCCTGGCTGCTGCTGGGCAGTGCCACGCAGTACGACACCACGCAGGAGCATGCCAAGGTCAAGCTGGCCTATGACATTTCGCCGACAGTGCGCGCCGCCTACACCCTCGGTTACTGGAAGAACAGCACGCACAACAGCTCGCAAAGCTATCTGCGCGATGCCACCGGTGCACCGGTGTACAGCGGCAACGTCAGCATTGGCGGAAAGGGCTATGCGCTGGCCGCCAGCGACTTTGGCGTAAGTCAGGACGCGCTGGAGCACGTCATGCACGGGCTGTCGGTCAAGTCCAACACCCAGGGTGCGTTTGACTGGGAAGTGGCGGCCAGTCTTTACAACTACCAGAAAGACCAGCAGCGTGCTTCGGCAACCGCCCAGCCAGCTGCCTTGAGCGGCGGCGCGGGCACACTGACCGACCAGAACGGCACGGGCTGGAACACCGTGGCACTCAAAGGCATCTGGCGGCCGGACTTTGTTAATGGCAGTAGGGGCAAGCACATTGTTGACTTCGGCTACCAACAGGACAACTATGCGCTGCGCATACTGCGCTCGAACATCGCCGGTAACTATTTGACCGATGGCGCCAGTACGCTGGCCAATGATGTGGGCGGTAGAACCGCGCTGCGCAGCCTGTATGCGCAGGACGCCTGGGCTTTTGCGCCACGATGGAAAGCGGTGCTGGGCGCACGTGTCGAAAACTGGACCGCGTCGAACGGCTTCACCACTTTTGGCGTCGGCAATGCGGCCAACGCCCTCTACGGCAAGCGCAGCGAGCGTGCGGTCTCGCCCAAGGCAGCGCTGTCTTATCAATGGTCGGCTGACACGGTGTTCAAGGCTTCCACAGGGCGCGCCGTGCGCTTTCCGACGGTCAGCGAGCTCTATGGAGCCACGGCCACCGTCAACTCCAAATTCATCAACGACCCAAATCTGCAGCCCGAAAAGTCATGGACCACTGAGTTGTCGGCCGAGAAGGATTTAGCAAGCTGGGGTGTTGAGGGCTTGCTGCGCCTGACCTTCTTCACCGAGAAAGTTCGGGATTCGCTGTATTCACAAACCACCTTTGACCCGGTGGCCAACCTGAACGTCAGCCGGGTGCAGAACGTAGGCCGCGTCCAGACCAAGGGGTTTGAGCTGGCCTACAGCGGCAACGACGTTTTTAAAAAGGGCTTGGACTTCAATGGAAGCATGACCTACGCCGATTCACGCATCAAGGAAAATGCCGGTTTTGTCGTGACGCCTGGCGACACCATCGGCAAATACCAGCCGCGCGTGCCGGTCTGGCGTGCAACGGCACTGGTCAGCTACCGTTTCGATCAGGCCCTGAGCGCGACCTTGGGCGCACGCTACAGCGGCACGCAATTCAGCACGCTTAACAATACGGACGTCAACGGCTTTGCCTATCAGGGCGCAAGCAAATACTTCACCACCGATGTACGGGTGCGCTATCAGGTCAACAAGCAGTGGACTGCGGCGGTAGGCATTGATAACCTGAACAACTACCAGTACTGGAACTTCCACCCCTATCCGCAACGCACCTTTGTGGCCGAACTGAAGTTCGACCTTTGACGTCACAGAGCTCACCAAATTAAATCATCAAGAAAGCCGTTCATGAAAAACCTTAACGCCATCAAAACTGTCGCTGCGTGTGCTGTGCTCCTGGGCACGGCGCCGGCCTTTTCGCATATTGTTCTGGAGACCAGGACCGCTGCTGCGGGCAGCAGCTATAAAGCCGTGTTCCAGGTGGGGCATGGCTGCGCCGGCTCGTCCACCACAGGTATCTCGGTACAGATTCCGGCAGGCTTTCAGGGGGCCAAGCCCTACCCGAAAGCGGGCTGGACGCTGTCGACACAAATTGGCAAGCTTGCCAAACCTTATGACAAGCATGGCAAGCAAATCACGGAGGATGTTACGGTGGTGAGCTGGTCGGCAGCGAGCAAGGAGGCCGCGCTGCAAGAGGCCTACTTTGATGAGTTCCAGCTGCGCGGCCAGCTACCTGATACCGCCGGCCCTATGTGGTTCAAGGTTTTGCAGACCTGTGAGACCGGCAGCAATGCCTGGAGCGAAGCGCCGGCCTCGGGCACGTCCACCAAGAACCTCAAGACTCCGGCTGCGCTGCTTGAAGTGATGACTGTGGCGCAAGCGGCAGCCCCCGCAGCTCCCGTGGCCCGCGCGGTGACGGCGCCCGGTCAGACGGTGCAGGTTTCAGGCGCCTGGGTGCGAGCAACTGTACCGGGCCAGAAGGGCAGCGGCGCCTTCATGAAGCTCACCTCAAAAACCTCAACGCGGCTGGTCGGCTTGTCGTCACCGGTTGCCGGCGTGGCCGAAGTCCATGAAATGAAGATGGACGGCGACGTTATGAGAATGCGTTCTTTGGCAGCCGGTCTGGATTTGCCGGCGGGCAAAACAGTCGAGCTCAAGGCCGGTGGCCTGCACGTCATGCTGATGGATTTGAAGCAGACCCTGGCCGCAGGCAGCACAGTCCCGATGACGCTGATGTTCAGGGATGCCAAAGGCGTGAACAGCAAGCTCAATGTACGTCTGCCGGTGTCTGTCGTTGCACCGGGCCTTGCACCAGGCGCTAAACCCGCCGAACCCGAGATGGATCACAGCGCCCACAAATAGCAGCTCACTGTTATGCATCAATGGGGTGGGTCGGAGAGAGGGCGGGGATCAGCGCCGCTTGAGCGTCGACCCCAGCCGGCGGTAAACCGTCGCGCGGCTCACCCCCAGCGCCCTGGCCGCCTTGAGCACATTGCCGCGTGCGTCGTCTACCGCTTTGCGGATCAACGCTGTTTCGATGTCCTTTAGCGGTTGCGGTGTGGCTGCAGCAGACACCGGCATGCGCAGCGGCGCAGGCTCCAGTGCCTGGCTCACGGGCAGGGCCATGGCATGCAGCCGCAGGCCCGTCCAGAGCGGTATTTCAAGTACCGCTCTGCTGGCGCTTGCGGGATGCAGTGCTGCATCAAACAGCATTTCAAACGACATCGCAAACAGGTCGCTTGAGTGCAGCGGCGAGGCTGAAGGCTGGCCAAGTTGCGGCACCATTTGCCGCGCAGCCTGGTTGGCGCCCCGCACATAGCCGTCGGCATCCAGGCACACCAGCCCGTCTGTCTCGTCACCCAGCGAACGGCCCGGCCAGTTCAGCCGAACCAGCAGGTCGCGGGCGCCTGTGAGTTGCGACAGCGTGAGCGCATTTTCAATACTGCGAGCCGATTGGGCGACCAAATGTTTGAGTTCAGGCCGTTCTGCGGCTTCAATCCCGGTCAGATCCAACATGCCGATGCAGGCGCCGTCCGGGCCGAAAAGCGGCGCACCCGCACAGCTGTAAACCGAATTGGCTTCAAAAAAGTGTTCGCCGCGATGCAGCCATACGGGTTGCAGTTCTGCCAGCGCGGCGCCTATGGCTGTGGTGGCAAGCCGCCGCTCGGAAAGGTCGGTGCCGATGCGCGTGATGAGGTCGGCTCGTGAGTCGCTGCGGTCAATGACACCGTTTACATCGACCACCACACCGTGCCGGTTGGTCAAGATGGCGAAATAGCGCGTGTCGGCAATCGCCCGCCCCAGCCTGTCAAGCACTGGGCGGGCAGCTTGCACCAGCAGGCGGTTGTCTTCAAGCGTGCGCTTGAGGAGCGCAGGCGCCAGTGCGTCAAAAGTGGGGACATTTTCGGGCCGGTGCCCCTCTGCCAGGCAGCGCAACCAGGAGCGCTGTATCCAGCTCGCAACATCGGCGGTCTCGACGCCGCGGGACGGTTGGCCGTACAACAGCGCCTGCCGTGTGTGGCCGATGCTGGCGATTCTGTCGCTCGCGCCAGGTGCGGTCAGGCGGGAGTTGCTGGAAATGTTCATGACGCATTGTGGCGAATCTTGCCAAATGCTGCCCGCAGCCGTTTTGGTTGACGGCGACAGAGGGTGAAGGTGTGCGCCCAATGTGCGTTCCCGCGTCGGCATCTGGTCGGCCAGCCTTATGGCTGCAGGCAAAGGTCGGGTTTTAGGGTGATCCAGGTTCCCTTGGGCGTTCGGCAGGTCTTTCTCAGGTTTTTTACCTATGAAAAGCGCCCTCTGCCCAGTCTAATGCGTACGTAATGCTATAAAAAACATAGCACTTTTGATTCCGGCAACCGTCATGATGAGTGACCCGACCACATGCGCAGTCGCGGTCAGTAGCGCCAGTACATAGCGCTCTTCCATCACGAAGCTCACCACTTCAGCCGAAAACGACGAGAACGTGGTGAGCCCCCCCAGAAAACCAGTGACCAGCAACAGGCGCCATACCGGGTCCAGCTGGGGCATGGCCTGGAATACGGCAATGCACACGCCAATCAGATAGCCGCCCACGAGATTGGCGGCCAGCGTACCCCAGGGAATGATGGTGCCGTGGCTGAGCCACAGTGCCAGCCCCCAGCGGCACAGGGCACCGAC
Source organism: Polaromonas sp. (assembly GCA_025362825.1). Taxonomy (GTDB): domain Bacteria; phylum Pseudomonadota; class Gammaproteobacteria; order Burkholderiales; family Burkholderiaceae_C; genus Polaromonas. The sequence goes on from JANYFF010000409.1 coordinate 6,253, forward strand.
AGAAGCACCGATACAGATTGCGATGACAGGCAGCATGATGAGGAGCAATAAAAATGGAAATTGACGGGACAATGCTGGCATGACTTTAACCGCAGAGGCCCCTCAGGACCAGCCCGTCCCGCAAGGGTGCGCTGTGCCCGGTTTTTTGGGTATTGTGATGCTCGACACACGTTTCCCGCGCTTGCCCGGTGACATCGGTCATCCCGATGCTTTTGCTGTGCCAGTCAACCGCCGCGTGATGCGCGGCATATGGCCCGACAAGATCGTTCAATCTGCCGCAGGCTTGCGGGCAGGGCGTGTGCTGCCCGGGCTTGTGATGGTGATGCGTGCGTTTGAGCGCGATGGCGCCAGGGCCATCACCACCAGCTGCGGCTTTTTGGTATTGCTGCAAAAAGAGCTGCAGGCGGCCGTCAAGGTGCCGCTGATTACATCCAGCCTCATGCAACTTCCCCGACTGCTGGCGGCTCAAGGAAAAGTCGGCGTATTGACGATCAGCGCCAGCAAGCTCGGTACAGAATATTTGCGTGCCGCCGGCGTGTCGAAAGAGCGCCTCAAAGACGTGGTGGTGCAGGGCATAGACCCCAAGGGCGAGTTCGCCGCGGCCATACTGGGCAATCGCGAAACCATGGATATCGAGAAATCAGCGCTTGAAGTGGTTGCCGCGGCTGTTGTGCTGAAGCAGCGAGAGCCTGCGCTGCAATCAGTCGTTCTTGAGTGCACCAACATGCCGCCGTATCGGGCGGCGATTGAAGCGGTTACCGGGCTTAAAACTTATGCACTGACGGATGATGAGCGGTTGTTGAGCCCCTGGAAAAGAACCTGACCTGCACGTTGCCTGTTTGCTTGTTTGCCTATTTGTCCTTGCCCATGACTAAATCGGGCAATATGGTCACGATTTGCGGGAACACGGTGATCAGCACAATGCACACCACCAGGCAAGCAAAAAACGGAATTGCGGCCCGGGCAATGGTGTTGCTGTCCTTGCCGGTCATGTTTTGAAGCACGAAGAGATTGAAGCCCACCGGCGGCGTTACTTCTGCGATCTCAACCAGCAAAATAATGAAGATGCCAAACCAGATCAGATCAAAGCCAGCCTTCTGAATCATGGGCAGCACCACCGCGCTGGTCAGCACGATCATCGAAATGCCGTCCAGCGCCGTACCCAGAATCAGGTAGACCACCGTCAGCACTGTAATCAGCGCATACGGCGACAGGTGCATGGCGTTGACGGCTTCGGCCAGCTCTCGCGGAATGCCCGTGAAAGCCATGGTCTTGGTCAAAAACGACGCACCCGCAAGGATGAACATGATCATGCAGCTGGTGCGTGTCGTGCCCATCAGGCCTTCCTTGAAGTTCTGCCAGGTTAGCGAGCGGCTCCACAGCGCCAGGCCGAGCGAGCCCGCAACACCGTAGGCGGCACATTCTGTGGCGGTGGCGTAGCCGGCAATCAGTACCCAGCAAACAAACACAATCAACAGCCCGCAGGGGATCAGGTTGCGCGACTTGTGCATCTTTTGCATGAAGGTGGTCGGCGCGTCAGGTGGCGGCTGTAGTTCGGGATGGCGAAGTGCCCACCAGATGATGTAGCCAGAAAAAAGCGCCATCAGCAAAAAGCCGGGTAAAAACCCCGCCAGAAAGATGCGAATGATGGATGCGTCCGCCGCGACGGCGTACACCACCATGGTGATTGATGGCGGTATCAAGATACCCAACGTACCCGCTGTGGCGAGCGAGCCCAAAGCGATCTTCTCGCTGTAGCCGCGCTTGACAAGTTGAGGCAGTGCGACCTGGGAGATGGTGGCGCACGTTGCCGCCGAAGAGCCGGATACCGAGCCGAAAATGCCGCAACCCAAAATAGTGGTGTGCATCAGGCGGCCCGGTATACGGTTTAGCCACGGACTCAGGCCTTCAAACATTTCCTCGCTGAGTTTGGTACGGAAAAGTATTTCGCCCATCCAGATAAACAGCGGCAGGGCGGCCAGCTCCCAGCTGGCATTGCTTTCCCAAAAGGCGCTGAACAGGTTCTTGCCTGGCTGCGTACTGGTGAAAAAAGCCTGCCCGACCCAGCCGCAGATGGCGAGGGTCATGGCAATCCAGACACCACCCGACAGCAGCAGCATCATCAGCACCAGCAGGATGCCGCCGATCATCAAAATGTCCATGGGTCACTTTTCTTTCTGTATTGACTAACGGATTGAGGGTGCTTCAGAAATTCAGCTTTTCGGTGTAAAGTGCAAGGCGCGGGGCGTACAGCAACCGGAATGTACTTTGGTACATGAGGATTGCGAGCACCCCGCAACGCCGCAATTCGCCCGAAAGATGGATTTATGACGCGCCCTAGACTTCGGAAGAAAAGTCACCGCGTGCATGCCGCTCAGCCACTTCACGGACGAATGTAGGTATACCGCCCCGGAGGACGATGATGAATTCGTCCACCACGGCAACCAGCAGCAGCAGCG
>JANYFF010000122.1 GCA_025362825.1 Polaromonas sp.
AATCCTGTCCTGCTTGTAAAACGCGTCATAAATGTGCAGAACTGCACCGCCCGGGTAACCCCAGATATATTTGACACCTTCGGCCTGCAGTGACTTGACAAGGATTTCCGCGCCCCGGAGATCCTGGGATGTAACGGACGAATTGGAATTCGCAGACGCTGCTGCGGCGGAAGCGATTTCCGCTTTTGTGATTTCCATGATGAACCTTTGTGAATTTCTCTAACGAAATACCTTGGGTGCCTTTTCACTGGCTCTTTTGAAGCAGCGTCGAGACTTGAGGTCAAGACCATAAGCAGACACATAATCCGCCGAGCCATGACCCGTTTGCCTTTTGATTTGCAGGCCATATTATGACATTTCGTGTGGCGCGATGACTACGAAATCATCTGAAGCTGCGCTCAGCCTGTGGAGCGATGCGATAATTTTGACGGCGACAAACACAAATACAGCGCTAGACAAACCGGAAAACCTTACCGTTGGCAACTGAACAAGAACTTTCTGACTTCCTGAAAAGCGTTGAAAAACGAGCTTTCAAGCGCAGCGTCTATCACACGCGGGACGAGGAAGCCGCGCTTGATATCGTGCAGGACAGCATGATGAAGCTGGCGCACAGCTATGGTGACAAGCCGGCGTCTGAGTTGCCGATGCTTTTCCAGCGCATTTTGTCGAACACCACGCTGGACTGGTTTCGCCGCCGCAAGACGCGAAACGCACTTTTCTCCAATATGAGCGACTTTGAATCCGCCGGAGAAGACGGGGATTTCGATATTCTGGAAACTTTAGAGGCTCAGACCGACTCGGAAGGTACGGAGAGCGCTCAAGACGCGACGGAGCGGGCCCAAATATTGCGTGAGATCGAGACAGAGGTAAAGCAGTTGCCCGGCCGTCAACGGGAAGCGTTTCTGATGCGTTACTGGGAGGAGATGGATGTGGCTGAAACAGCCGCGGCCATGGGTTGCTCTGAAGGTAGTGTCAAAACGCACTGCTCGCGTGCGGTTCACGCCCTCAGTAAAGCGCTGGGAGCCAAAGGTATAAAACTATGACTAATTCACTACAAAACCGGGCAGATATTCTTCAGGAGCGCTTTGCTTTAAAAGCTGCGTCTTACCTGTCTGCCAGCACGACTGATCTGCCCTACGATATTTCCGAGCGCCTCCGCGCTGCGCGTATGCAGGCCATTTCACAGCGCAAAATCGCTAAAGTGCAGACTTCCGCAAGCGTGGTCAATGCCGGTGGCGCTGCTGCGTTGAGCTGGGGTTCTTCCGACGGCATGAGCTGGTGGGCGCGGATTGGTTCAGTGGTCCCTTTAGTGGCGCTGGTGGTTGGGTTACTGACGATCAACTCCATCCAGAACGATAACCGGGCTCAAGAAGTGGCTGAAGTTGATGCCGCGCTGTTGACCGATGATTTGCCGCCTGCCGCGTTTTCTGATCCTGGATTTGTCCAGTTCCTCAAAGCCACCCGCTAAAAACCGCCTGTCGCCAGCCGCCCCATGACTGTGCCTCAATGCCTTTCATCCACCGGAATGATCATTCGCGGCCCTGCTAAAACAGGGCCTGCGTCGTTTTCAGGCGTCCGTTCCGGCATGGTGGGTTGCGCATTGCTGGCGTTGTCTTTACTCGCTACACCTGCAAGCGCCCAACCCGCAAAAGCGGTAGCATCTGCACCTGTCGCGCCGGCATCAACAACCCGCAAGCCAGTCGTCGCCGCACCTGCCATGGTTTCATCCAAACCGACCTGGGCGGAACTCACGCCAATGCAGCAGCAAACCCTCAAGCCCTTGGCTGCGAGCTGGAACACCCTGAGCGAGCCGCAAAAGCGTAAATGGCTGGAAATCTCCAAAAACTACCACTCCCTGCCGCCTGAAGGCCAGGCGACCATGCACAGCCGCATGAATGAATGGGTAGCGCTCAGTCCGCAGCAACGCGCGGAAGCCCGCCTTAACTTTGCAAAGACAAAAGAGCTGTCCAAGCAACTGACGCCAGAAGAGAAACAGGCCAAGTGGCAGACCTACCAGGCACTCAGCCCCGAAGAAAAGCAAAAACTGGCGGCAAAATCCACCACCCGGCCCGTGGGTGCCGCGCCTGCCGTTAAACCTGTTCCCCCCCAAAAATTGGCGGCAGTGCCTCCGCACGGTACCAAACCAGAGCCCAAACCGGCGGCTAAAATAGGACCGACGCAGGCGACCCTGATCATCCCCGTCCCCGGTGATTCAGGTACCGGCGTTGCTGCTCCAGTCCCACAGCACTAACCTGCTGCAGACGGTCTACATGGCCTTTATGGCCTTTATCAGTTAAATGATGCTGCAGCCCCCGAGAAATCGGAATCTGCGGCTATTAAATCAATAGTGAAAAACACGCCAGTTCCCTCTATTCCACGGCGCATGGCCTGCTGGGCATATGAAGGCCTGCTCATGTTCGGCGTTGTGTTCATCTCAGGCTACCTGTTTGGCACCCTGAGCCAAACCCGCAACGCGATGGACAACCGCCATGCGCTGCAGGCCTTTGTATTTGTCGTTTTTGGCATCTACTTTGTCTGGTTCTGGGCCAAGGGCCAAACGCTGGCGATGAAAACCTGGGACATCCGCGTCGTAGACCTGGACGGTGCGCTGATCTCGCAAAAACGTGCGCTGCTGCGCTACGTGTTGAGCTGGCTCTGGTTTTTGCCGCCGCTGGGCGTCAGCTGGTTGCTCGGCCTGCCCGCCACAGAAGGCGCTGTGCTGGCTGTAAGCTGGGTTGCCATCTGGGCCATCTTGGCGCGCTTTCAGGCCCGTAAGCAGTTCTGGCATGACGCCTGGGCAGGCACCGAACTGGTGACCTGGGTAGCACCCGCGCGCGCCAAACCAGCCCCCAAAACACCCGCCTGAACGCTCAAGCATGTCTTTACACCTAGAGATCAGTCCTCCCGCGTTTTCGATTTGCGTGTATTGCGGCTCTCGCACAGGAAACCAGCCTGAATTCGCTGCCATCGCCGTTCAGGTCGGCACATGGATTGGTTTGCACGGCGGACAGCTGGTCTATGGCGGCGGCCGTAACGGCCTGATGGGCATGGTGGCAGATGCCACCCTGGCCGCTGGCGGGCGGGTGATCGGCGTGATCCCCAAGGCGCTGGTTGAAAAGGAATGGGCGCACAACGGATGCACCGAACTGCACATCGTCGAGACCATGCATGACCGCAAACGCATCATGGCAGAGCACGTCGATGTCTTTTTGGCCTTGCCCGGCGGCATTGGCACGCTCGAAGAGTTTTTTGAAGTCTGGACCTGGCGCCAGCTGGGCTATCACGACAAACCCATTGGTCTTCTCAACATGGCCGGTTATTACGACCACCTGCTGGCATTCTTGAATGCGTCCGTAAAGGACGGTTTCATGAACGAATGGCTGATGGACCTTGTCTCAACCGAAAGCTCGGCAACGGCACTGCTTGAGACCCTTGTACAGGCCGCCGGCATGCGCAAAACGAACAGCCGGCTGGACCAGATCTAAAACGGACCGCCCGGCTTAAAGGCGCCATCCGTCAAAAGTCCTTCAAACCGCAGCTTCGTCCACTTCGCCGGTGCGGATGCGCACAACGCGTTCCACACTGGTGATGAAAATCTTGCCGTCACCGATCTTGCCAGTGCGTGCAGCGCGCACGATAGCGTCCACACAGCGGTCAACGTCGTCGGTTTTCACAACCACTTCAACCTTAACCTTGGGCAAAAAGTCGACCACGTACTCGGCGCCGCGGTACAGCTCGGTATGCCCCTTCTGGCGGCCAAAGCCCTTGACCTCGGTGACCGTCAGGCCCGTCACGCCACATTCAGCCAGCGCCTCGCGAACTTCTTCGAGTTTGAAAGGCTTGAGGATGGCGGTAATTTGTTTCACTGAAATATCTCCGTTGGTATTAAATTATTCTCGAGCATAACTGGCACGCGCAATACACGAAATAACAGACGTGACGGCCGACGGCCGCAGCGCAGGGCCGCCCCAAGCAAGGCCAGCCCCCTCGGGGGGCAGCGCAGTACACGAAGTGCCAAGCGTGGGGGCCACATCCTCAGGCGCGAAATTTACTGGTGATAGGGTAGCGCCAATCCTTGCCGAAACTCCTGTGAGTTACCCGGATGCCGACAGGCGCCTGACGGCGTTTGTATTCGTTGATCTTGATCAGCCGCGTGACGCGTTCGACCACCACTGGGTCAAACCCCGCCGCGACCAGGCTTTCAATGCTCTGGTCGTTTTCCATGTAGTGCTCAAGGATGGCATCCAGCACCTCGTAGGGTGGCAGGCTGTCCTGGTCGGTCTGGTCCGGGCGCAACTCTGCGCTCGGCGGGCGGGTAATGATTCGCTCGGGAATCGGCTGGCTGCCGGTGCCATACGGGTCATTTTCATTGCGCCAGCGCGCCAGATTGAAGACCGTGGTCTTCAGCAAATCCTTGATGACCGCAAAGCCTCCGGCCATGTCGCCGTACAGCGTGCAATAGCCTGTCGCCATTTCGCTCTTGTTGCCGGTCGTCAGCACGATGGAGCCGAACTTGTTCGACAGCGCCATCAAAAAAACACCGCGGATACGCGCCTGGATGTTTTCTTCAGTTGTGTCTTCCTTCAGTCCCTTGAACTCGTCGGCCAGCGAGGCCTTGAAAGCCTCAAACTCGGGAACGATTGAAATCTCGTCATAACGGACCTTCATCCGGGCCGCCATGTCGCGCGCGTCTATCCACGAAATATCGGCCGTATAGGGCGACGGCATCATCACGGTGCGCACCTTGTCGGCGCCAAGCGCATCCACTGCGACGGCCAGCACCAGCGCCGAGTCAATGCCGCCTGACAGCCCTAACAAGGCACCGGGGAAACCGTTTTTACCCAGATAGTCACGTACGCCGAGCACCAGTGCGTCCCACAAATCGGCCTCACGGCTGCGCTCAGGGGTGATATTTGCTATCAATTCAATAGCATTTTGTGACCGTATTGCTTGCACTTCAAAGGCATTCTCCCTGAAACTCTCGGCACGCCCAGCCAGTGCACCATCTGCCTGGATGGCAAAAGAGCGGCCTTCAAAAACGATTTCATCCTGGCCGCCAACCATGTGCGCATAAATTAGCGGCAAGCCAGTGGTCTGGGCACGGGCGCTCATCATGGCTTCGCGCTCGATGCCCTTGCCGACATGAAAGGGCGAGGCGTTGATGACCACCAGCATTTCCGCGCCCGAGTCCTTCGCCAGACGAGCAGGCTCTTCAAACCAGGCGTCTTCACAGATCAGCAGACCGATGCTGACGGCATCGTCGCCCTCGCCCGCCTCGAACACGCAGGTGCCCTGACCGGGCGTGAAATAACGCCGCTCGTCAAAGACCTGGTAATTGGGCAACTCACGCTTGGCATAGGTTTCAATCACGCGGCCGCCGCGCAGCACTTTGGCGGCGTTGTGGCGCTGCTGGACTTCAACGCTTCTGGTGCGCAGGCCCAGGCCGTTGTCACCGTGCGTCGGCGTGCCCACCACAACCGTCAGGCCTTTTAACCCGGCCAGCTCGCGGGCCACCAGATTCACGGCATCATCACAGGCTTGTATAAACGAGGTACGCAAAAACAGGTCTTCTGCCGCATAGCCGCAAATCGCCAGTTCCGGGGTCAGCACCAGCCGCCCCCCCCCCTCGTATGCGGTGCGCGCTGCGGCAATGATTTTGTGCGCATTGCCCGGCATGTCGCCCACGCAGTAGTTCAGTTGGGCAACGCAGATTTTGAGTGTCATGAAAAAGAAAATTACCGGTCGGGTTGAGCTTGTCAAAGCCTGGGTCAAACACCGTACACAAGCCCTGTGCAAATTCAGAGTAAGCGGGGGCCTGTGTGCCTGAAAAAGATTATGTCATCCGCGTGCTGAATTCGCCGCTGGACGTCCCGGCAGCCGACTGGAATGGATTGCTGGCCGCGCAAAGCCCCGACGGCAGCCTCAACCCTTTCATGCGCCACGAATACCTGGCCGCCATGCACCAGAGCGGCAGCGCCACGCCCAAAACCGGCTGGACACCGCGCTTTGTCACCCTGTGGCAGGGCAAGACGCTGGCGGGCGCCTGCGCGCTCTACCTGAAAGACCACTCCTACGGCGAATACGTCTTCGACCACGCGTGGGCCAATGCCTATGCCCAGCACGGCCTGGACTACTACCCCAAGGCGCTGGTCGCACCGCCCTTCACCCCCGTGCCGGGCCCACGCCTGTTGGCCCGCAACACCGCCGAGCGCAGCCTGCTGGTGCAGGCGCTGATCGCCTGGTGCGACGAGGAAAAGCTGTCCTCGCTGCACCTGCTGTTCACAGCAGATGAGGATGTGGCAGCTTGTAAAGAAGCCGGCATGATGCTGCGCCACAACGTGCAGTTTCATTGGTCAAACGAGCACTACAAAACCTTCGACGACTTCCTGATGTCGCTCAGCCAGGAAAAGCGCAAAAAGATCCGCCAGGAGCGGCGCAAGGTGGCTGACGCCGGCATCACCTTTCGCTGGTCCAGGGGCGCTGACATCACCGATGCCGATTGGGATTTTTTCTACCAGTGTTACGAGCGAACCTACTACGAGCACGGCAATGCGCCCTACCTGAGCCGAGACTTCTTCCAGCGCATGCAGGACACCATGCCCGAAAACTGGCTGCTCTTTGTGGCCGAGCACAGCGCCGGCGGCGTGACGCAGCCAATTGCTACAAGTTTGATAACAATAAGCGCAGATAATACGGGGACTGGGGGCACATTTGACCCAAAAAACACCTCCCTGACAGCCTATGGCCGCTATTGGGGCGCCTTGGCGCGGGTGGATTGCCTGCACTTTGAGGCCTGCTATTACCAGCCGCTGGCCTGGTGCATTGAAAATGGTTTCCTGCGCTTTGAAGGCGGCGCACAGGGCGAGCACAAGATGGCGCGCGCACTGCTGCCGGTCAAGACCACCAGCGCACACTGGCTAGCCCATCCATCTTTTGCCGACGCAGTAGAGCGCTTTCTGGAGCGCGAAGGCGCAGGCATAGACAACTACGTCGACGAGCTTGAGCGGCGCACGCCCTTCAAGTCAAAATCAGCCTGAAGCCCCGGACTCCAGCTCGCACATGCTTTCCGCCCCCGACATTTCACACCTGCCCCTGTCCAGCGCTGCGCCCACAGCCGCACCGCTTGGCCAGGCTCATACCAGGCGCCTGCGCGAGGTCTACCGGTCAGCCGGCTGGCCCTGTCAGGACATGCTTGAGATCGAGCTGCTGGCGGCCGGCCTGCTGGAGCGGGTTGCCAGCTCCACCGGCTGTGAGACCCTGCGTCTGACCGACCCCGGCGTGGCCTGCCTGGCTGCCTCGCTCGCCAGCAACCGGTTTTCACTGTCAAAACACGAGGCGCTGGTCGGACTGGTGGCAGGCGAGATGGTGCGCGCCGGACGCATTACCTGGCGTGGCGTCGCGCTGCGCGCGCAGCTGCCGCCGGCCACAGACGGCGCGCCGGTGCGCTGGTGCATGGCTAAACCGGATGTTTTTTCCATCCGCAACACCTCCGTCGCAGCTTATGTGGACCCCATCGTGCATGAGATAAAAGTGCACAGGTCCGATCTGCTCGGCGACCTGCGCCGGCCCGAAAAGCGCGCCGCCTACCTCGACCTGGGCGGTGAATGCTGGTATGTGCTGGGGGCTGATACCAAAGGTCGGCCCATAGCGTCGCCCGACGAAGTACCCGCCGAATGCGGCGTCATGCTGCTGAACAACCAGCGCCTGGTAGTTGCCCGGGCGGCGCCGCGACGTACCCGGCAGGACTTGCCGTTTGGCGTGTGGTTGGCGTTGGCCAAAGCGACCCCACTGCCGGGGCTGGCCGACGATGAACAGGGTTTGTTGGGCTGCGATGCACTGGATGCCGCCAATAGCGAATCCACGCAAAAAGGTAACGGTCCGTAAACGGCGGATCCACCGACGCAGCAGCCGCGTATCGAAAATGGAACCGCACGCGCTGCGCCGGCTCACACAGCAGATCCCGAAACACCCCTCACTATCTATCCTTATTCATCTGTATGGCGAAATATTACGAAGAAGGTTTTGACCCGGAGGACTTGAACATCACTGTGTCCGAATTGCTGGTAGCCACGGCTGACGCCAGCGACGAGCTGCTCGACGCCGCCGTCAGCGAAGTTCTGGCGCTCCTGAAGGACCGCCTGAAAATGGACGTCGTGTTTGTGTCCGAATTTGTCGGCGGCGAGCGGGTTTTCCGCTATGTGGATGCCCCTACAGACCGGCCCATGATGTCGCCGGGTGATTCCAATCCGCTGGAAGAAACCTGGTGCCAGCGCGTGGTGGACGGCCGCATTCCCGAGCTGATTCCCGATGTCAGGGCCTTTCCCGGCAAGGCCGATTTGCCACCCGCACCGTTTGACATTGGCACCTACATCAGCACGCCGGTACTGCTGGACGACGGTCATGTCTACGGCACGCTGTGCTGCATCAGTTTCAGCCCGCATGAAACCGTCCAGCAGCGCGATTTGAAAAACCTCAAGTCCGTCGCGATGCTGGTCGCCAGCAAGATCGACAGGGCACAGGCGCAGGCACAGCCCGAAGCCAGAAACAAACCGGTGACTTTCAGCCTGCAGCCCAAGTGGTAGTCACAAGGGTGACGAGGCGGCACGGCAAACCCTAATCCCGCAAGTGAGGCCTCTCGGTTAATGTCTGCCTTCAGGAGACAAAACCACATGAAATCGCTGACCGGCCTGGACGCCACCTTTCTCTACCTCGAAACCGCCGAAATGCCCATGCATGTGGGCTCTTTTAACCTGTGCGCACTACCCGAGGGCTTCAAGGGCAGCTTTCACCAGGAGGTGACGAAGCACATTGCCAAACGCATGCACCTCGCACCGGTGTTCAGCCGCAAGCTCGTATTCATGCCGCTGGACCTGGGGCATCCGCTCTGGGTCGAGGCTGATGAGGTGGATATAACTTTTCACATTCGCAGGGCGGACCCTGGCAAAAAAGGCGCTGCGCCCATGACCCTGGCGGATGCGCACAAGCTGTGTGCGCAGTTGCACGGCGAGTTGATAGACCGCAACTTTCCGCTCTGGGAGTTTTATGTTTTTGACCGCATCAAGCTGCCTGAATCCATGGGCGGCAAGGTCGTTGGTGGATTTTTCTCGAAAGTCCATCATGCGGCGCTGGATGGCAAGGGCGGAGTGATGCTGGCCAATGCCGTGCTGGACCTGAGCCCCATCTCGCGCGAGGTGGCGCCACCTGATCCGGCACGGCGCCGCAAGCTTGAATCGGACCTCAAGCTGGGCAAGATGATCGGCTCGGTGTTTTCAAGCTCGGTCGGCCAGTTGCTCAAGGCTGCCAGGTCGCTGCCCTCGGCTGCCACCACTTTCGGCAGCACGCTGGTGCGGCAATCGACCGGCACATCTGCCAACGGTGTCAAAGCCAAGATGCCGATGAAGCTGGCGCCGGCTACGCCCTTCAATACGGGCATCACGACCGGCCGCGTGTTTGTCACGGCCACCGTGCCGCTGGCTGAATGCAAAGCCATGGGCAAGGCTGTGGGCGGCTCGTTCAATGATATCGTGCTGTGGATATGTTCTACCGCGCTGCGCAACTACCTGCTGCAGCACCACAGCCTGCCGAACAAATCTCTGGTCGCCGCCATGCCGGTGTCGCTGCGGGCAGACGGTGCAAGCGATGCCACCAACCTGGGCAACCAGGTCAGCATGAGCCTGGTCGAGCTGGGCACGCACCTGGCGCACCCGCTCAAGCGCATGAACGCCATCATGGCCTCGACCACCAAGGTCAAAAGCTCCATGCAAAGCCTCAAGGGCCTGCTGCCGACGGACTACCCCTCGCTGCTGGCGCCCTGGCTGGTCGGTGGTGCGGCCAAAATGGCACTGAACGCCTATGGCAAAAGTGGCATGGCCAGCCGCCTGCCCATGGTGGCCAATCTTGCGATATCCAACGTGCCCGGTACGCCCGTGCCGCTGTACCTGGCCGGTGCCGAGTTTTTGAGCTTTCATCCGCTGTCCATCATCGTGCACGGCCTGGCCCTGAACATCACCATTCAGACCTACGCCGGCCATGTGGACTTCGGCATCATCGCCGACAAAAAAGCGCTTCCCCATGCCAACGACTTTGCACGCGCCATCGAGGACGCCTTCACAGAAGCACAGGCCTTGCTGGCGCTGGCGGCGCCGACCCCTGCGGCCGCCCCGGTAAAACCCCGTAAAGCGCTTGTCCCCAAAGTGACGAAGGCGCCGAAGTTAGAGAAGCCTCCCTCCGTAACACGCGCCAGCCGCCCCGATACTGTTTCTGACTCCATCAACCGCACAACATCCAATGCTTCAAGCCATGGCAAGCCCGTCGTCAAAACCGTCAAAAAACCAGTCAAAAAACGCGTCGCAACTACCTGAACACAAAGTCCCCCATGACCAGCCGCCCAGCGCCTGGCTACTGGCGCTTGAGCTCCGCGCTTTCTGGGAATTTGGCGCCCTGCTGCCGGCCTGGCCGCTGCTGGCCCGCGCGCCCAAAGGCGACGGCCATGCGGTGATGGTTTTCCCCGGCTTGTCGGCCAACGACGTGTCCACTGTTCCGCTGCGCCATTACCTTCAATCGCTCAACTACAACCCCTGGGGGTGGGAGCAGGGTTTTAACTTCGGGCCGCGTGCCGGTGTACTGGACGAGGCCAAAAGCAAGCTGGTGCACACGTTTGAAAGCACCGGCCGCAAGGTCAGCCTGATCGGCTGGAGCCTGGGCGGGGTCTACGCCCGCGAACTGGCCAAGGAAATGCCGCACATGGTGCGCGGCATCATCACCCTCGGCACACCGTTTGCAGGCTCGCACAAGGCGACCAACGCCTGGCGCGTGTACCAGCTCACCAGCGGCCGCAACATCGAGCGCGAGTCTGACAACTACGACTTGCCCGCTGCTCCGCCGGTGCCGACCACCAGCATCTATTCACGCACCGATGGCGTGGTGGCCTGGCAGGCCAGCATTCAGGCGTCCGAGGCATCCAATACCGAGACTGAAAACATCGAAGTGCTGGCAAGCCATATTGGCCTCGGCGTCAACCCGAGCGCCTGGTGGGCGGTGGCTGACCGGCTGGCTCAGCCTGAAGGCCAGTGGAAACCTTTTGCAAAAGAAAACCCCGGCCGCATCCACGGGCTGGTGTTTCCCGGTGCAGCGCGCCACGGTTGAAAAGCGCTGCATTAAAAAAGCGCCTGCAGGGTGATCCCGCAGGCGCTTCGTTTCAGTCAATTGCTATGCTTTTAATAGCTAGAGAGGTCCGATTGACCGGGGCAGCAGGCCTGAAACTCTCCCAAAAAGGCTTTTCAGGCAGCGCCAGGTTCCATCAGGCCTTCTGGGCCGCTGCGTAATTGGCAATGCCGTCCATGATCTCTTTTTGGGCGGCTTCTGGGCCTTCCCAGCCGCTGACCTTGACCCACTTGCCT
>JANYFF010000124.1 GCA_025362825.1 Polaromonas sp.
GGCCGACACGGCGTTGAAGACCGCCAACTCCGGTTACCTGACACGTCGTCTGGTGGACGTTACGCAGGACTTGGTGGTGACCGAGCAGGATTGCGGCACGCATGACGGATCCTTCATGCGCGCAATCGTTGAAGGCGGCGAAACGATCGAGTCGCTGCGCGACCGTATCCTCGGCCGTTCCGCAGCCGACGACATCCTGCATCCGGAAAACCGTTCCGTGCTGGCAGTTGCCGGCGCCATGCTGGATGAAGACGTCATCGACGAACTCGAATTGATGGGCGTGGACGAAGTCAAGGTCCGCACAGCGCTGACCTGCGAAACGCGCTTTGGTATTTGCGCCCGATGCTACGGCCGCGATTTGGGCCGAGGCGGCCTGATCAATGGCGGAGAAGCAGTGGGCGTGATTGCTGCGCAGTCCATCGGTGAACCAGGCACGCAGTTGACCATGCGTACCTTCCACATCGGTGGTGCGGCGTCGCGTGCGGCGATTGCTTCCAGCGTCGAAGCCAAGTCCAACGGTACGATTGGTTTTAATGCCACGATGCGTTACGTGACCAACAGCAAGAAAGAGTTGGTAGTGATTGCCCGGTCCGGCGAAATCGTCATCCATGACGAACACGGCCGCGAGCGTGAACGCCACAAGGTGCCTTACGGTGCGATTTTGACGGTCAAGGTCGACCAGACCATCAAGGCTGGCGCGATCCTCGCAAACTGGGACCCATTGACACGCCCCATCATTACCGAGTTCGCGGGCAAGGCGCAATTCGAGAATGTGGAAGAAGGTCTGACGGTTGCCAAGCAGCTTGACGAGGTCACCGGACTGTCAACGTTGGTTGTGATCGACCCGAAACGCCGTGGCTCTGCCAAGATCGTGCGGCCGCAGGTAAAGCTGATAGACGCGACCGGCAACGAGGTCAAGATTCCAGGAACAGACCACTCGGTGACCATCGGTTTCCCGATCGGCTCGCTGGTCCAGGTGCGCGACGGTATGGATGTGGGTCCCGGCGAGGTGCTGGCCCGTATCCCGATCGAAGGTCAGAAGACGCGTGACATCACCGGCGGTTTGCCGCGGGTGGCCGAGTTGTTCGAAGCCCGTACGCCTAAAGACAAGGGTACGCTTGCGGAGATGACGGGAACGATCTCGTTCGGCAAGGAAACCAAAGGCAAGATTCGCCTGCAGATTACCGATCCGGAAGGCAAGGTTCACGAGGAACTGGTGCTCAAGGAGAAGAACATCCTGGTGCACGAAGGTCAAGTCGTCAACAAGGGCGAAAGCGTGGTTGACGGCCCGGCTGATCCGCAGGACATCCTGCGCCTGCTGGGCTCGGAGGAACTCGCGCGCTACATCGTGGATGAAGTGCAGGACGTGTACCGTTTGCAGGGCGTGAAGATCAACGACAAGCACATCGAAGTGATTGTTCGCCAGATGTTGCGCCGGGTGGTGGTAGAGAACGCGGGTGACTCTAACTACATCAACGGCGAGCAAGTGGAGCGCTCGGAGATGCTCAACACCAACGACGCTTTGCGCGGCGAAGGCAAGATCCCTGCGGTGTTCACCAATTTGCTTCTGGGTATCACCAAGGCATCGTTGTCTACCGACAGTTTCATCAGCGCGGCTTCCTTCCAGGAAACCACACGGGTGTTGACCGAGGCAGCCATCATGGGCAAGCGCGACGAGTTGCGTGGCTTGAAGGAAAACGTGATCGTCGGCCGTCTGATCCCAGCCGGTACCGGCATGGCGTATCACGAAGCGCGCGGCGTACGGGAAAATATGGACGACGCGGAACGCCGCGCCATAGCCGATGCCGAAGCGGCCGAACTCGCAGGTGAGTCGCTGGAAACAGCTACTGCTGGCGCCGATGCGGGTGCAGTAGCCGAATAATTACGGCGCGTGATCGGCTCAAACGCCCCCGGTCCCGGTTTATGGGACCTGGGGCGTTTGTTTTTGGGGCAACCGGCATGCGCTGGCAGGCACCAACGCTGGCGCTGACATGACACCTTCATGGATCGCGTGGATCACGCTGGCGTCTGCGCTGTTCTGGGCGGTTGGCGCCTACAACCGGCTGGTGCGTCTGCGCGCCCAAGCCATCGCCGGTTTTGTGGTGCTCCACGGCCATCTTTCTCAATACATCGCAGTCGTGGACGACCATTTGAAAACTGCTTCCGGTCTTGCGTTGGCGCAGGCAGCAGCGACTCCTCGCGACGCCAACCCGGCGACCTCCTGGGCGGGCTTGCAGGGCGCAAGCACCCAGTTCGAAGAATCGCTGCGGGTGGCGCGCAAGCGGCCGCTGGACGCCGGCGCCATGGCGGCGCTGCAAACCGCGCTGGCCACCTTGCGTATGTCCTGGTCACGCGTGCGTGACGAATGTCGCGACTACCAGGATCTTCTTTCACCCATGAGCGAACCGCTATGGTCCGACAACACCCAAAACGCGAACCATGCCAGCGCAGAGTTCAACCGCGCGGTAACGGCCTATAACGCGGCTGTTACGCAGTTCCCGGCGCTGGTGTTGGCCTATCTCTTCAGTTTTCGACCCGCAGGATGTATATGAATCAGGCTGTTTCGGAAGCGCCCCCTTTATGGCGCCTGTTACAGGCCACGGCTGGCGCCTTGATGGCGGTGCGTTCCGGTGTCTCAGGGACGGCAGCTCTGAACCAGGTCGAAGCCGCCTTGCGCCCTGGCGTGCAGTCGCTGGTGTTCCAGGTCTTGCGGTCGCTGGCCCGTGCCGAACACCTGCGCAAGCAACTCGCCGCGCGCCAACCGCCGCCACCCGCCGATGCCCTGTTGTGTGTGGTGTTGGCA
>JANYFF010000138.1 GCA_025362825.1 Polaromonas sp.
GCCGGCGCGGTGCAGCTGGGCCGCTTTTCAGGGTGTCCTGGCCAAACGCCAGGGCCTCGCGAACCTTTTCCAGGTCTTCGCCCGCGTCGGGCGCGGCAAGTGCCGGCCGGCCGCCGCGCCCCGGCGCCTGGCCGGCGGCGGTTTCGAGCTGCTGCACCATGCGGGCGATGCGGTCGGCCACGTTCTCGTTGGAGAGCTGCTCGCGAAAGCGCTCGACCATCAGGGGGAAGGCAAACGGTGTCGGCCGCTCCAAAGACTTCAGCACCAGTTGCTGGGTGTTCATGCGGTCAAGACTGGCGCGAAGCCGGCCGATCTCCAGCTCCTGCGCCAGCAGTTCCTGCTCGGACTGCAACAGCAGGCGGTTGGCCGGGTCGTATTTGCGAAAAACTTCATAAAACAACGACGATGATGCCTGCAACTGCTTGTTGCTGCGCTTTTCGCCGGGATAGCCCTGAAAGATCAAGCCGGAGACACGCGCGATTTCACGAAAACGGCGCTGCGCCAGTTCGCCAGCATTCAGGCTGGCCAGCACCTCATGCAGGAGCAGCCCGCCGGCTTCCGGGGCCGCGCCGGCGCTGCCGTTCTCAACCGGAAGCGCCGGCCCGGCTTTCAATACCTGCGGCAGCAGCGCCGGCCAGTCCACAGGGTCGGCACTGAGCAACACAAAGCCATAGTCATTGACGGCGATTGAAAAAGTGCGCGGCGCATGTTGCGCGACCCGCCAGGCCAGCAGGTTGGCCAGCCCCAGGTGCACATGCCGGCCGGCAAAGGGGTAGAGAAAAAGATGCGTGCCTTCACGCGTTGTGAGCACCTCGGCCAGCAGGGTCTCGGGTGTTGGCAACGCCGACCAGCTTTGCTGGATTTCCAGCAGTGGGCGCACACATTTGAGCTCGGGCGTGTCGTAGCGGCCCTCGTTTGCCAGCGCCAGCTGCTGCACCACGGCATCGGCGAGCGTGGTGGACAGTGGCATGCGCCCGCCGTTCCAGCGCGGCACCGCCGGACGTTTGCCGGTGGCGCGCCGCACCCAGGCCGTCATCTCGTGAATGCGCACCAGCTCCAACAGGCGGCCGCCAAACAAAAAACAGTCGCCGGGTTTGAGCCGCGCGGCAAAGCTTTCCTCGACGCTGCCGAGCTTTGAGCCGCCCAGGTATTGCACCGACATGCTGGCGTCGCTGACGATGGTGCCGATGTTCATGCGGTGGCGCCGCGCCAGCCGCGTGTCGGGCACGCGCCAGACGCCCTCCTCGTCGGGCACGGCACGCCGGTAGTCGGGGTAGGTCGCCAGCGACGGGCCGCCCTGGCGCACAAACGACAGGCACCAGTCCCAGGTCTCGCGTGAAAGGTGCTGATAGGCCGCGGTGCCGCGCACTTCGTCGTACAGATCGTCCGGCAGAAAACCGCCGCCCAGCGCCACAGTGACAAGGTGCTGCACCAATACGTCCAGCGGCTGCTCGGGCGAAGAACGCGCCTCGATGTGGCCGGCTGCAATCGCTGCCCGGGCCGCCGCACCTTCGACCATCTCGATGCTGTGCGTCGGCACCAGGGTGACGCGCGACGGCCGGCCCGGCGCGTGGCCCGAGCGGCCGGCGCGCTGCAGCAGCCGCGCCACGCCCTTGGGCGAGCCGATCTGCAGCACGCGCTCGACTGGCAAAAAGTCAACCCCCAGGTCGAGACTGGAGGTGCAGACTACGGCCTTGAGCTCGCCGCTTTTCAGCCCGGCCTCGACCCATTCACGCACCGCCCGGTCCAGCGAACCATGGTGCAGTGCAATCAGCCCGGCCCAGTCAGGTCGGGCCTCCAGCATGGCCTGATACCAGATCTCGGCCTGTGAACGCGTGTTGGTGAAGACCAGAGTGACGCTACTACTGGCAATCTCTTCAATTACCTGCGGCAGCATGGTCAGTCCCAGGTGGCCACCCCAGGGAAAGCGGTCGGCCCGGGCCGGCAACAGCGAATCAATGACCAGCTTTTTAGGCACCTGGCCGCGCACCAGCACGCCGTCATCATGGCCAAGCAGGGTGTGCATGGCTTCCTGCAAATTACCCAAGGTCGCTGACATGCCCCAAATCATGAGGTTGCCATTCCACTTCTTCAGTCGGGCAAGGGCAAGTTGCACCTGCACGCCGCGCTTGTTGCCCAGCAGCTCATGCCATTCATCAACCACCACCATCTGCACGCTGCCCAGCACCTCACGGGCATCGGCGCGCGACAGCATCACCGACAGGCTCTCGGGGGTGGTGACCAGCACGGTGGGCAGGCGGGTGTTTTGTGCGCTGCGCTCGGCGGCTGCGGTGTCGCCACTGCGGGCACCTGCCGTCCAGGCGCGCAGACGTGGGCCGCCGCTGTCATCGCCTGCCTGCAGCACCTCCAGCGGCAACTGCAAGGCACGCAGCGTATCGGCGGCCAACGCGCGCATGGGAGTGATCCACAGCACTCTCAAAGGCTGGGCGGGCGGAGGCTTGACCAGTTTTGCTATATTTTTTGTAGCTAAAGGTGACCGAATAACGGGGGCTACGGCAACAAAAGACATCAAAGCGCCGAGCCAGACGGCGTAGGTCTTGCCGGCACCGGTGGTGGCGTGCAGCATGCCCGATTTACCATCGGCGATGGCCGTCCAGACCTCGCGCTGGAATTTGAAGGGCTTCCAGCCCCGCGTCGCAAACCAGGCATCCAATACCTGGCGGGCAAGCGTGCGGGCGGGGCTACGCGCGCTGTTGACGCCGGCGTTCATGCAGCAGGTTTCAGGATAAACGGCATTGGGTTTATGTTAGTGTGGCGGCTTGCATTTAGGAGCACCCGCCATGAAATCAAGTTTTACCCGTTCACTGATGCTGGTTTTTGTCGGCGCACTGAGCCTGCTGCTAACGGGCTGCGGCTACAACCAGTTCCAGTCCCTGGACGAGCAGACCAAATCTGCCTGGTCAGAGGTGCTGAACCAGTACCAGCGCCGCGCCGACCTGATTCCCAACATCGTCGCCACCGTCAAGGGCGAAGCGTCTTTCGAGCAGGATACCCTGACCAAAGTGATTGAGGCGCGTGCCAAGGCGACGTCCATCCAGGTGACGCCTGAAACCCTGAACAATCCAGAGGCCTTCAAGAAATTCCAGGCCGCGCAGGGCGAGATCAGCTCTGCGCTGTCGCGCCTGCTGGTGGTCACCGAAAACTACCCCAGCCTGAAGGCCAACCAGGCTTTTCAGGATCTGCGCGTCCAGCTTGAAGGCACGGAAAACCGCATCACCGTGGCGCGCAACCGCTATATCCAGGCGGTACAAAGCTACAACGTGCTGGCCCGCAGCTTTCCGAGCAACCTGACGGCCATGATCTTCAGCTATGGCGTCAAGCCGAACTTCACGGTGCAGAACGAGGCGCAGATTTCCTTGCCCCCGGCCGTCAATTTTGACAAGAAATAAGGTCTAAAGTGCCACTAGCCCCTGCATTTCGGGCACCTCTAGCTATATTTTTTATAGCAACTAGCTGCTGGCTGGTTGGACTGGCACCGGCCGCTGCACAGGACCTGAAGCCGCTGCCGGCCCTGACCGCGCATGTGATGGACACCACCGGCACGCTGGACGCCGGCCAGTTGCAGGCGCTGGAAGCCAAACTCAAGGCCTTTGAGCAAAGCCGCGGCGCGCAGGTGGTGATATTGATGGTGCCGAGCACCCTGCCAGAAGACATTACCGACTACGCCCAGCGCGCCGGCGACGCCTGGAAGATAGGCCGCAAGGACATCGGCGATGGTCTGCTGCTGGTGGTTGCCAAAAACGACCGCAAGGTGCGCATTGCCACCACCAAGACGCTTGAAGGCGCCCTGCCCGACCTGGCGACCAAACAGATCATCGACAACGCCATCACGCCGCGCTTCAAGCAGGGCGATTTTGCCGGCGGGCTGGATGCAGCAGCCGACCAGATCATGGCGCGTATCAGCGGCGAAAATCTGCCACTGCCGGCTGACACGCCCAGGGGCAATACGAGCCGGGGCATTGCCGGCTTCCAGTGGACGGATCTGGCGGTGTTTCTGTTTTTTGCTGTGCCCATCGGCGCCCGTGTGCTATCGGGCATCGTCGGGCGCAAGGCGGGCGCTGTTGCTACCGGTGGCATCGTCGGTGTGCTGGCCTGGATTTTCACCAGTAGCCTGCTGCTGGCGGGCGGTGCAGCCGTGATCGCCATCGTGTTCGCGCTGGTTGCCAGTCTGGGCTCACTCGCCGGGCTGGGCAGCTCGGGGCGAGGCGGTGGCTGGACCTCGGGCGGCGGCGGATGGAGCGGTGGAGGCGGTGGAAGTGGTGGTGGTGGTGGATTTAGCAGTGGGGGCGGCGGCAATTTCGGGGGCGGCGGCTCTTCCGGAAGCTGGTGAGGCAAGCATGAACTTCCTGAAAATCAAAACCATACTGAGGCACTTGTGGCTCGACGCGTCCGACGCGAAGCGCGCTATAGCGCCAGATATGCTGCAACGGCTAACGCAGCGCGTAGCAGCCAGCGAACATCGCCACACCGGCCAGCTCAGGATTTGTGTGGAGGCAGCTTTGCCCATGAGCTACCTGTGGCGGCTGGCCGGCAACACCACACTTGCCGATTTGATACGCCAGCGGGCAGTCATGCTGTTTTCAAAGTTGCGTGTATGGGACACCCAACACAATAACGGCGTGCTGATTTACCTGCAGCTGGCTGAACGGGCCATCGAAATCGTCGCCGACCGCGGGCTGTCACGGCATGTCGATGAGGCGCAGTGGCAGGCCATGTTGGTCCGCATGAGCGCAGCTTTCCAGGATCTTCGTTTTGAGGACGGCCTGACGCTGGCGCTGGAAGAAATTTCGGCGCTACTGGTCGCGCACTTTCCAGCCAATGAAGGCATCCGCCGGGCCAACGAAATGCCCGACGAACCGCTGCTGCAGTAGCCCGGTCGGACTTGCTCACTCCCCGTGGTGGACCTGGAGAAATCCGGCCAGAGCCTGGGCAGTCCCTACTGCCAGGATATCCCGCAGCCATCTGGCGGTTTCATTGCTGAATGCGGAAAATCTGCACAGCTCATCGCCCCATATTGATTGCACATTGAAAAACGCGTCCACGCATGCCTGCGCATTGTGGCACTGGCTTTGCGCAATCTGAGTGAGCAGCGGCGTCTGCGGATCATTGATGACGTACAACCCGCCTTGGTCGTCCTCACCCAAGCAAAACCGCATCCATGCCGCTGCTGCAAATGCATGATGGTGAACCTGGCCGCCGCTATGCAGCTGCGCCAGGATGGACGGAACCCAGCGTGGGCCGATTTTTTTAGAGCTGTCCGTTGCAATCTGGTGTACGGCATGCCTGAGCTGCGGGTTGGCAAACCGCTCAATCAGGGCGTCGCGGTAAGCAGGTAAGTCAGGCAGCACGACATGGGGCATCACCTCCAGCGACATCAACTGATGAATGAACTGACGGAGGGGCTTGACGGACACGCAGTCAAAAACGGTCTTCAGCCCCATCAGCGCACCCAGGCAGGCCAGCGCTGAGTGGCTGCCGTTGAGCATGCGCAACTTGGCGTCTTCATACGGGCTCACGTCAGCAACCACCGTCACACCGGCAGCAGACAGCACGCGGGCGTCGTCGGCATCGACAAAGCTGTCCTCAATCACCCACTGCCAGTAAGCTTCGGTAACCAGCGCTGCAGCGTCGTGCACACCCAGGGCCGCAGCAGCCTCCTGCGCGCAAGCTGCGGTAGCCGCGGGTACGATGCGGTCCACCATGCTGTTGGGGAAGCGACATTCGCGCATGATCCACGCAGACAGCGCTGCATCAGCGCAGTGTTCAAGGCAGAGCGCCTTGAGCTTGTCACCGTTGTGGCTGAGGTTGTCGCACGATGCAATGGTCAGGCCACCCCGGCCCGCGGCCGCGCGCTGGCGCAGACCTTCGACAAGCAACGATGCCAAGGATGCGTCATAGCCTTTTTCAGTAACTGTCAGCGTGACCCAGCGCGTGGCCGGGCTGGCAATGGCTGCATGCACCCGTTCGGGCTCGCGCGTGGCTGCGCAGGTTTGCAGCATCGAGCCCGACACGCGCCATGAAGAGCCCGCGGCATTCGCCAGCTTGACGGCATACAGGCCATCCTGCGCGGCAAGCGCATCGGCGAGCGTCCACGAACGCGTGGCCACACCCAGCACGCCCCAGCGCAGGTCACCGCCGGCCAGCAGCGTATCAAAAACCAGGCCCTGGTGTGCGCGGTTAAACGCGCCCAGCCCAAGGTGGACCACACCGGGCACAACGCCCTGCCTTGGGTAAGCGAGCACCGCCACGCCTTTACCCGAAAGGCGGTCCAGCGTGTGCTGGCAGAGCATGGGTGGCAGCTCGCTCATCACGCCTCCTCGATTCGGACCAGCTCGGAAGCCGCGAGGAACAGGTGGTAGAGCACCCTCGAAGGTGTTTGTGTCACCAGCGCTGCGCCGTCACGTGCGACGTGGTTAGTCCAGTTGGCGCCATCGCTGCGAAAGAAATGGCTGCGCATGCGTGCCATATGGGAGACGGCCAGCTGCCTGAAGATGGGGTTTTGGGTGGCCTCGTAGCGCGCGATGCAGGCCTTGATGTATTCGGTTTGCGGCCAGAGCAGTTTGCTGGTCGCCAGCTCCAGCCCCTGCGGGGTGACCGCGTCAATCACCACACCCTGCAACGGCCCGACGGCATCCATGCCGTAACGGCTGCCAAAGTCAAACAGCCGGGATGCGTAGGGCTCAAGGTCCACGCCCGTGGTGGGGCCTGCCTGCAGCATGTACTGGTGCAACAGCCAGACCCATTCAAACTGGTGTCCTGGCTCGCGCACCAGGCCGGGCGCGCCCTGGTCGCGTTGCCAGCTCGCATCAAAGAATTCGGCCAGCGAGCCGGTCTTTTCATCAAGGAAGACGCTGGTGAACAAGGCTATAAGCCGGCTCGCCCTGTCCAGCCAAACGCCATGGCCTGTTGCAGCATGCATTGCAAGCACGGCCTCCAGCAGGTGCATGTGCGGGTTCTGCCGCCTGGGCAGTTTATCGGTAGCCGGATACTCCTCGAAAAAGCCGCCCTCGTCGGTGCCGGTATCGGCGAGATGGCTTTCAAGAAAGCCATAGGCCTGCTCTGCCAGCAACAGGGCTTGCTGCGACCCGCTGGCGCGGTGGTACCAGGCCATGGCAAAAATGACAAAGGCCTGGTCATAGGTATCGCGCGCAGCATCAACGATTTCGCCGTGGTTGGTGGTGGTGCGATGCCAGCCCTCAAAGCGACCCGCGAGCACGCTCGCCCGGCGCAGGAAATCAAACCCGTGGTCTGCAGCACCGCGCATGGCGGAGCTGCCGCCCATCACCGACGCGTGGCTGAACACATAAGTCAGACGCGCCTGATTGAGTACTGTTTTAAGGGGCGACACAAGTGCCCGGCCGTCCTCGTCCAGCCCTTCAAAGAAGCCGCCTTGCAGGTCCACGATGCGTTCGTGCCAGTACGGACAGACGTGTTCCAGTAACCACAGCCTGGTGGGCTGTGGGTTTGTTTGCGTTGTGGACATGCTAGGTGCCTTGGGGGTGTTCGCGCACGCGCGAGACAAGTTGTGTCGGGCTGACGAAACGCATGGCTATCAGCAGCCAGGTCAGGGTCACAACCATGTAGACGATGGCCATGGCGTCTATGGATTGCGGCGCCCTGACACCTGCTGCGAACACGGCGTAATACAAAGCAACAACCAGTGTCTGCGTGCTGGGCCCGCCGGTCAGGAAGGTCAGCTCGAACATCGAAATAGTCCGAACCAGCACCAGCAATGAGGCAGCCAGTATGCCGGGCATGAGCAGAGGCACCAGCACGTAGCGGAACACCTGGGTGCTGCGTGCTCCAAAAACCTTTGCTGCGGACTCGAGGTTGGTGTCTATCTGCTCGATGAACGGCGTCATCACCAAAATGACAAAGGGGAGCGCCGGCAACAGGTTGGCGATGATCACGCCGGTCAGGGTTCCGGCCAGGTTGAGCTGGTACATCACCGTGGCCAGCGGAATTCCGTAGGTGATGGGCGGGATCATGAGCGGCAGCAGGAAGAGCCCCATCAGCAAACGCTTGCCCGGGAATTCGCGTCGCGCCAGCGCATACGCAGCCGGCACACCAATCACTACCGCCAGCACCACCACGGCAAGCACGATCTGTACGGTGACCAGCAACACGCTGCCCAGCTGGAATTCCTTCCAGGCGGCCAGATACCAGCTTGTCGTGTAGCCGTCTGGAAGCCAGGTGTCGAACCAGCGCCGGGCAATTGAGCTGGCGGCCACGGATGCCACAATTAATCCGACGTTGAGCAGGAACAGGGTCATCACGCCCAGGACGGCCGCATTCCAGGCGCGGGCACCCCAATGGTCGGGCAGC
Organism: Polaromonas sp.; assembly: GCA_025362825.1. Taxonomy (GTDB): domain Bacteria; phylum Pseudomonadota; class Gammaproteobacteria; order Burkholderiales; family Burkholderiaceae_C; genus Polaromonas. Next base: position 8,347 of record JANYFF010000138.1, read on the forward strand.
TTGCTCCTGAAACGGTTTGACAGTGAAAGCGTGCTCATCCTTTT
>JANYFF010000249.1 GCA_025362825.1 Polaromonas sp.
CGGCAAGCTGCACGCTATCAACCCTGAGGCCGGCTACTTTGGCGTTGCACCAGGCACCAACATGCTGACGAATCCGAACTGCATGCTCAGCGTGCGCAGCGATACTATTTTTACCAATGTGGCCCTGACCGATGATGGCGACGTCTGGTGGGAAGGCATGGAAAACGACGCACCCGGCAAAGCGCTGCCGGCACACCTGATCGACTGGCAAGGCAAGGACTGGACGCCGCAAATCGCCCGTGAAACCGGCGCGAAAGCAGCGCATCCCAACTCACGCTTTACCGTGGCCGCAACCAACAACCCTGCACTCGACAGCGCCTGGGATGACCCGAAAGGCGTGGCCATTGACGCCTTCATCTTTGGCGGTCGCCGTTCGACCACGGTGCCACTGGTAACCGAAGCACGCAGCTGGGTTGAAGGCGTCTACATGGCGGCCACCATGGGCTCGGAGACCACCGCAGCCATCGTTGGCCAGGTCGGTGTGGTGCGCCGTGATCCTTTCGCCATGCTGCCCTTCATCGGCTACAACATGAGCGACTATTTCCAGCATTGGCTGAATATCGGCGCAAAGCTCGCCGCAACCGGCGCAACGCTGCCAAAAATCTACACGACCAACTGGTTCCGCAAAGGCGAAGACGGCAAGTTTGTCTGGCCCGGCTACGGCGAAAACATGCGCGTGCTGAAGTGGATGATCGACCGGGTCGAAGGCACCGGAAAGGGCCACGACCAGGCCATGGGTGTCACCCCTGCCTACCAGGACCTCACGTGGACCGGCCTCGACTTCAACGAGCAGCAGTTCAACAGCGTCATCAGCGCCGACAAAGCCGCCCTGCATAAAGAGCTTGAATTGCACGCAGAACTGTTTGCACAGCTCGCGTACCACTTGCCCAAAGAACTGGTAGATACCAAAGCAGCCATTGAAAAACGTCTTGCTGCCTGATCAAGCAATGCACATGAAATTTCAACTGCTGGCCAGTTGAAATTCAAAAAGCCACCTTTAAGGTGGCTTTTTTACCGCTTGCGAAAGCGAAGGAAAGGGCTAAGGCAAAAGCGCGGTGTAAACCGCGCCAAGCGTTCAGACGTACTGACGCTGAAAAGCGCGCAGTTCAGCGCCGCCCAGGCGCACCGCGCGCTTTGTCAAGCCGGCAGGTTTGGCTGCGTCAAGGCAGGTGCTCGTCGCTTCGGCTTCCTGACGGGTCATCGCACATTGCAAGTCTGCCATGACGCGCGAGTCTGACAGCGCTGTCGCCCAGAGACGCTCATCAGCCCTTGAGCGTGCCACGTCACGTGACCAGCCGTCGAGGCCTGCTTTCATGCGCGCGGCGAGGTGACGTGCGGTACCGGCAAAAAAGGCCAGCGCGGCAAAGGCAGCCATCCACATGACGATCCACATGGCCAGCAAATGACCTTCCGTGACGCTGTCCATGACTTGGTAAACCACAACCATCACTGCAGCAGCGATGGCTGACAACAGCAGTGTGGCCAGGCTGCGCGTGCCAGAAAACCCGCGACGCATGTGCTGCGCGGCATCAATAGCCGACTCAACACGGGCGACGCCAGGGTGCTTTGTGGAGTATTCAAGATGTACGAAGCTGGTCATGATGTTTTCCCTTTTAAACAGTACCCGGATGCAAAATAGCAGCGGGTGGGAGGATATTAGGGTTATTACTAATGTTATTCAACTTTATCTTTATGATTTTAGTTATTCACAACGGTGATAGTCTCAGGCTTTCCAGACTTGTTTTGCAGGAGTTCACACCATGAGTACACCCAACTTCCGGACGCTGGACCTGAATCTGCTACGTGTTTTTGACGAAGTCATGGCTGAGCGCAGCCTGACCCGCGCTGCACGCAACCTGTCGCTCACGCAGCCGGCCGTCAGCAATGCCCTGCGCCGCCTGCGCGAGACGCTGGGCGACGAGCTCGTCAAGCGCAGCGGGCAGGCCATGGCGCCCACCCCCCGCGCCCTTCTTATCTGGCCATCGGTGCGCGAGGCGCTGCGGCAGCTGCAGGAATCGCTGGTGCCAAGCGCGTTTGAGCCATCAACCGCCACCACCACCTTTGTTCTGGCCATGGCCGATGCCACAGCAGCAGAACTCATCCCCGGCCTGGTGGATATTCTTGAATATGAAGCGCCCGGCGTGTCGCTTCGGGTCGTGCCACTGACCACCCGTGATCCGCGCCGCATGCTGGACGAAGAAACGGCCGATCTGGCGGTGGGCTATTTCCCACCGGTGCTCGCCGACCTGACCGCCCGCGCCCAGACCGGTGAAGCGGTGGCTTTTTCCCATCTGCGCCTGTATGACGGCGAATATGTCTGCGTGATGCGCCGCGGGCACCCGATGGCCAGCGGCCCTTTCACCCTGAACCGGTTTTGCGCGGCGCGCCACATGCTGGTCAGCTTTTCAGGCCGGCCTTACGGTTTTATCGATGAATCCCTGGCCTCCCTGGGGCGAAAACGTCAGGTCGTGCTCACAGTGAACCAATTTTTTACAGCTGGCCGCGTGGTGTCCACCTCCAACCTGCTCACCGTGTTGCCGCGCCACTTTGTCAGGGTCACGGGCATTGCCGAGCAGCTTGTACTCAGGCCCTTGCCTTTTGACGTTGCGCCGGTGCACGTCGATGCCGTCTGGCACCGAAGGTCCGAGCAGCAAAGCGCGCACATGTGGCTGCGCCAGGCGATGGTGCGATCAGCTCAAAAGGCCTTTGCGATTTGAGCCAGGGGCTGGAGGCACGGTTATTGCTGCTTGACGGAACACAAAACGACCTTGGAGATTCGGCATGCCATCCACCTTGAAACACACCGCGCAAAACCTTGTCCCGCTTCACGCCCTGCCTCGCCGCACGGCCCTTAAGGCACTTGCCGCCAGCGCAGCCACAGTCGCTTTTCCAGCTTTCGCCGCCTGGCCTGACAAGCCCATCAAAATCATCGTCACCTTCCCGGCCGGCGGGGCGAGCGACATCGTGGCGCGCGTCATGGCCGAGCAACTGGGTAAAAAGCTGGGCCAGGCAGTGGTGGTAGACAACCGCCCCGGTGCTGGCGGCAGCGTTGGTGGGCTGGTCGTAACCCAATCCCCGCCGGACGGTTATACGCTGATGTTGAGCAATTCAACGCCCATCTCGATTGGCCCGTTTGCGCTTGAAAAGCAGCCCTACGACCCGGTCGAGAGCTTTACCCATATCGCGCTGATCGGCAACGCGCCGTGCGTCGTGATGGCCAACCCGCAGGTGCCTATCCGGACCATCACCGATGTGGAGGCGCAGGCACGCAAGCTCGGACGACTGGACTTTGCCTCGGGCGGACCGGCGTCCATCGGCCACATTTACGGCGAGCTGATGAAAAAAACCATGGGCGTGAACCTGACGCACATACCCTACCGTGGTGGCGCGCCCATGACCACCGACCTGATTGCCGGCGTCGTGCCGATTGGTATTGATGTGCTGACCGCGTATGTGCCGTATTTCAAAAGCGGGCAACTGGTGCCGCTGGCAGTGACGTCGGCAACGCGTTCGCCGTTGGTGCCGGAGGTACCCAGCGTGGTGGAATTTGGTTACCGCAAGCTGGTTCTGGACAACTTTTTTGGCCTGAGCGGCCCGGCCCACATGCCTGCGGAGGTGGTGGCACGACTGAACAGCGCATGCAACGAGATACTGACTACGCCCGACATCAAAAAGAAAATGCTGGAGCTCGGCATCACCACCAGCACGATGAGCCCCGCAGTCTTCACCAACTTTGTTCGCGATCAGGTCACAGCACTGGCACCGACCGTCAAGGGCGCCGGCGTCAGGCTCTAGGGATCAAGGCCTTGAGACTCAGCGTACGACGCTGAGGTAAGTGCAAGCCGCGCTGCGCAGCTCTTGCGCCTGGTGCGGGTCACGTCCAGCGTCAGCGCCGGCGCGTTCCATCAGGCTGTTTGCCACGTTGTCGTCCTGGTGAAGGCCTGTCGTGGAGACAAGAGGTTTCCAGGATGCAAACTGGCTGATCTGGCTGATCCGATTAAAAAGGCTGTTCATGGCAAATATCGCCGCACAAGCGATGAAAAAGTTTAGATAAACCCAGATTAAGGGTTTTCCCTAGGTTCTCAACCCTAATACCAGCCAGAAGCAATGCAAGTTTTGCATGGGCACAGCCGCCGGGCGGCATACCGGCGTGGCTACAACCCCGTCACACGAGCTGCCGGCCAAACAGATACGTCATGTTGATGCGCCGGTTCTCGTACCCCTCGCGAAAGGCAATCGTGTCGGTTTCATGAAACAGCGCCGAGTTAAACAGCACGGCCCGGTTGCATTTATAGGGCACCGTCACGCTCTCGGACCCGTTGGTCGCCAGGTGCTCGTAAATCAGCTTGGTGTCACGGTTGTAGTCATGAAAGGTCCAGTCGGCCGGTGCCGGCGCGGTGTAGACCTTCAGGCCGCCTGCCGCTTTGTCGAGGTTGCTGTCGTCCGGCGTGATCCAGAAGTTCAGATTGACCTTGGCAAAGTCCGCATGCACGTTGATGCCCTTGCCAAGCACAGAGTCGTATTTGAAAGCCCAGAGCTGGCCCAGAAGATAGTCCCTGAAAACGCGCGGCATAGCCGTCCTGAGCTCGCGGGCGAGCTGCAGGTGCAGCGGGCTGACAAAACCCTGGTTGCTGAAAGCGCCGAGATAGCAGCTGGTGTATTCCTTGAGCCAGACCCTGGACACCAGGCAAAACTGCTGAAAGGCGTGCAATGCGGGCTGGCTGAGAAAGTCATCGATGTAGAGGATTTCCGGCGTGCCCGCAAGATACGCTGCCTCGATCGCAGCCCAGTCGTTGTCCGGGTTCAGGCAGGCATCCATGCCTGTCGGCATCTCGTACACCAGCTGGGACGCCAGAAAAGGGCGCATCAGTTCATGCTGCTGGCGCGGCACGTCAAACACGGTGGACGCGTCGCCGGTGTTGGCGCTGAAGATTTGCTCGCCCGCTTCGATGAAATTCTCAAGCCCATTGACCTTGTAACCGTGTGCCAGCAGATACTGCGCCTGCTGAAGGTCGTGCTTGAGCCGGAAATTTGAAATCCGTACGCCGCCCGGGGCGGGACGCCCGAATTGCGACGCCAGCACCAGTGACAGGCTTTTGCCGCTCTCGCGGACGCTCTCCTGCGTCGCATCCGTCTCAGACACGTACAAGCCGGCTAGATTGATTTGCGCGGCAAGGTGGCCGGGATTGAGCTTCAGGGCCTCCCGGTAGCTGTTGATGGCATCTTCGTTGCGGTCAAGGTTTTTAAGGGCTGTGCCCCGCTCGGCCCATGCCGCGGCCTGCAGCGGATGGTATTTGACGGCCAGCTCGCTCGACGTCAGCCCTTCGTCGAACCTGGAAAGATCACACAGCAGGGTGCTGCGGTTGCAAAGCAGCACCAGGTTGCGCGGGTCAATTTTCAGAGCCCGGTCGTAGCTCGCCAGCGCCTCGTCAAGCTGACCCATCTCCATGAAGATATTGCCGCGGTTGCACAAAATGTCGAGGTTGTCCGCTTCCACCGGCACGCTGTGGCTGAACATCGTCAGCGCGTCTTCAAGACGACCAAGGCGTTTTAAAAGCAGGCCGTAGTTGACGATGATCTGGCTGTCATAGGGCGCCAGCGTCGTGGCATGCTGGTAGTTCTCCAGCGCGTCCTTGAAGCGGCCCGCCAGCGCCTGTATATACGCTAGATTGTTATGCGCATCGGCATCGTCCGGCTTGCACTGAACCAGTTTCTGATAGAGGCCGATGGCCGCTTCGGGATTGCCTGACGCTGACTCAATCATCGCCAGGTTGGACAGTGCTGTAGGCTCGAAAGGGGATTTTTTCAGTACCTCAAGATAGAGGACTTTGGCGCCGGGCAAATTGCCCTGCCGGTGGAAATGAAGCGCCAGGTGCAACTGACCGTGCGATTCTTCCAGGGTTGCTATGTGCATATTCGAAGCTCGCTTTACGAAAATTCTAGGAGCTCACGGATACCCGACAAAACGGGTGGGTCAAGTTACCGAAATTGTGTAAAGTTACTGACAAATTTATGAAGAAGACCCATTTGACGAGCGGTTTAAACGCCGTTTGCCGCGCTTATCACCTGCCCGCATGGACGCCCCACACCACACATGCAGCACAATTGGCGGGTGAACATCCAGCTTCTTTCTGACCTGCATCTGGAGACACATCCGCACTTCACAGCCCGGCCCACGCCCGGCGCTGACCTGCTGGTGCTGGCAGGCGATGTGGGCTCTTACCAGCAGGGCTCGCTGCTCGGCAGCCTGAACATTCCCGACTTTGGCCTGGCGCGTTTTTCGCCGCTGCCAGTGGCCGAGGGCGGTGCGGCCTGGCCGGTGCCAGTTTTTTTCATTCCCGGCAACCATGAATACGACGGCCTGGATTTCGACCTCGCCCACGCCCGCCTGCGGGAAACCTGCGAACGGCTGGGCATCGTCTGGCTGGAGCGGGAAACAGTGGTTTTAAACGGCGTGCGCTTCATCGGCTGCACCCTCTGGACAGATTTTGATGCTCTGACGACAGAGGCGGCTTTTACCGGCGAGGTCACGCTGGCCGAACAGCTCAAGGCGCGCGAAAAAGCCTTCAGGGCGGCAAACTTCTACCTCAAGAAAAACCACTCCTTGCGTTTCAGGACACCCATGCTGGCGGCCGAACTGCGTGAAGAAGGACTGAAGGCCCAGGCCTGGCTGCGGGGGGCACTGGCGCAGCCTTTTGAAGGCCCCACAGTCGTCGTCACGCACTTCGCCCCCAGCTTGCGCAGCGCCGACCCCCGTTACGGCCTGGTGCCGGGCACTTCGGGGTTTTGTAATTCGCTGGATGACTTGCTGCCGCAGGCGCAGCTCTGGCTTCACGGGCACCTGCATTGCCCGGCCGACTATGTTTTACGCGGCTGCCGTGTGGTGGCCAACCCACTGGGCTATGCGCGCAAAGGCGAACAGGACGCCTTCAAGGCTGACCTGCTCATCAATATCCAATAACGGAACTGGTTTGCTATTAAATAAGTAGCTGAAGACGCCCTAAAATCAAGGGCTAACGGGCTTTTAAGCCATCGAAACAAGTTTCCAGGACGATGTCAACGATTTGCGCATCGGTGTACTGGCCACCGGCCTTCAGGAAGCCCGGAACCGGGTCACAGGCCCGGGCATACAGCGAATACAGCACCACCAGCGGGGGGGTGGCGGGGTTCAGGCTGCCGTCCTTCTGGGCCGCCTCTATCCACAGGCCGATCTGGTCACTGACCTGCATCAGACCGTCAAGGTAGGCCTTGTTACCCATCAGGTTGGCACGCAGGCTGGAGTTCTGGCTTGGCAACGACGGCATCTCGCCAGCCAGTTGCTGCTGCAGCATCCAGCATGCGACGGCCCGCAACTGCGCGATAGGCAGCGCGTCAGCCGCCAGCGTGACCATAAACTCCTGCGCCAGCCCCAGCACCCGCACCATGGCCGCAGCCGCAAGGTCTTCCTTGCTTGAGAAATGCTTGTAGAGGCTGGCCTTGGCGATGCCGACTTCAGCTGCGACCTCATCCACAGTCATCAGGTCAAAGCCCTTTTCAGCCAGCAGCCGGTTAACAGCCTGGACAATCGCGGCTTCTCGCGCCAGCAGCATCTGCGCCTTGAATGAAACTTTTGGGGCGGCGGGTGGATCCATCTCGCGCAGTGGCGTAGCAGGAGTGGGGCGGCTAGAAACAGAAGTTGGATCAGAGATGAGCATCGCTCTATTTTACCCGGGGCCAGACCGACTCGGTCCAATAAAAAAATGGTGCAACTCTTTTTCAGGCCTGTTGCCCACGTAAATACCGCCCGGTATTAAACGATTTGGCCCATTTGGCTGATTGCGCGCTGGGTTGGGGCGGGTTATCTTGCATGCATCTTGCGAGTGTTTTGTTGAGATCTGTTGGACAGAACTGGAAACACAAGGGAGCACCATGAAAATAACCATGAATACCACGGCCTTGTATGTGGGCGCCTGGCTAGGCGCAGTGGCTCTGGCCTTTGCGCTGGCCATTGCGTCGCCGAACGAGTCGAGCGTCATGGGCCACATGCCGGCCTTCACGTCGCAAACCCTGAGCCACCAACCATTGGCTATTCCCGAAGGTTTCCCCTCTGACAGAACGCTTGCGCTGATTACTTTCAAGGGCGACCAGCGCGCACAGGCCGACACCTGGATCGAAGGCCTGAACCTGAAAAACGATGCCAGTATTTCCTGGATGCGGGTGCCAGTCCTCAGCGACCCAGGCACTCCCAGCGGCCGCAGCGCGGCAGAAACCAGATTGCGGCAGAACTATGCTTCTGATAGCGAGCGCGCCAAGCTGGTGCCCGTCTTCACCAACAAAGCCGATTTCGTGCGTGCGACGGGCCTCAACGGTATCAGCCAGAGCTATGCGGTCGTGGTCAACCGAAAGGGTGATGTCCTGGCGCGCGTTGAAGGCCAGTTTGATGCAGAAAAAGCCGAACTTTTGCGTGAAACCCTGTCGGCACCGGGCATTCACTAGCCTGACTTGTTGTAAGACGACGCTGACGCGCCATCGTTACAAACCTTTGCAACGAGGTTTTGGCGCGACACATACAGCCTGATAACCTCTTTTTCTCGCGCACTAGTGCTCAAAAATCATGCCCAGCCTATCCGGCAGCACGCAAGTTATTCTTACGAACACGCAGTTTCCCCTCGTAGCGACCAACCTTGGCCGCGTTGCAGCGCTGAAAAAAGCATATTCTATGCTGCGGTGCACCATTTTTGCACTGGATTGGAGAAACAGTGCCGAAATCACAACCCCACAAATCCTTTATCCAGACCATGCTCAAGGCCACCCGGATGACCGGCAACGGCCGGTTTATGGATGCTACCCACCTGATCCAGCGTGCGCTTCTTGCCAACGGGCCCGCGCCGCGCGCCCACAAGCCTGGGACAGCTACTGCCAGCCCCTGGTCTCCGATCACGGAAAAGCATCAGACCGGTCCTGCAAAAGACATCGTCAGCACCGCCCCTGAACCAGCGAATTTTGAGCTGGTAGATGAACTCGCGCCCTTAAGCGCGCCACCCGAAGCACCCGCTGCGCACGCGCCCAGCTTCACGCGGCACACCTTCAGCTTTGACGGCGAGCAATACCCTTACCGGCTCTACGTTCCCGCTACACCGCACAGCAACGCAGAGGCTGAAGGCGCACTGCCGCTGGTCGTACTGCTGCATGGCTGCACCCAGAACTCGCAAGACTTTGCCCGCGGCACCGCCATGAATGCGTTGGCCGAAGCAAACCAATGCATGGTGCTGTACCCAGAGCAGATCGCGAAATCCAACAGCCAGCGCTGCTGGAACTGGTTTGAAGCGGGTCACCAGCAACACGGACGCGGCGAGCCGGGCATGATTGCCGCACTGACGCAAAAAATCCTGACAAGCGACCAGCATAGCCGTCGCGCAGACTCAACACGCGTCTACATTGCCGGGCTTTCAGCCGGTGGCGCGATGGCTGCCGTCGTCGCAGCGCTTTACCCCGATCTGTTTGCCGCCCTCGGCGTTCACTCCGGTCTGGCTGCAGGCGCCGCGCAAGACCTGATGTCGGCCTTCGGCGCTATGCGCGTGGGCGCCAAAGGACGCGACGGCCCGGCTTTGCCGACGATCGTCTTCCACGGCACCGCAGACCGGACGGTACACCCCGATAACGGGGAGCACATCATCGATGCCGCCCTTTCAGCGTTGCAGGCAGAAGGGCTGAAGCTGGTTAAAAGCCGCAGTGTCGTCGGCGCAGCAGGCCAAAAAGCCGAGCGCACGGTCTTCAGCGCAGCCGATGGTCCTTCGTACATCGAGCATTGGCTGATTGATGCCGGGCCTCACGCGTGGTCAGGCGGCAACGCAGCAGGCTCATATACAGACCCTGACGGGCCTTCAGCCTCTGAAGCCATGCTGAGATTTTTTCTGCAGCACAGGAAGGGTTGAAAAAAAGCTGCGAGGCACTGAAAGCGCACTCTCAGTGCACTGAGAAGTATTGCGGCTTTTACTGCGTCACTTTGCGTGGAAGCCTAAGAGTGACGGCGCCGGGCTTTTGTGCATTGGTCAAACCGGCATCCGCGGCAATGCTGGACTGCAAATCAAGCAGGCTTTTCTGGCTGACCTCAATCAGGCCGCGCCTCGGGCGGTCGAGGTCAAGAATGATGAAAACGAGTACGACGATCAAAACGACCAGGACGTAGCTGACCATGGAGGGTCGGTGCCCGGCGATGCCGGTGCCGAATCCGACTATCGCGCCGGTCATCAAAAAAGTGCCGTACAGCAACAGCAGAACCACTTCTGGCACATGCCGGCTCAGCGCCGCATCGCGTTTGCCAAAGTTGTCAATCAGCTGGTTGACCGACTCGGCAAACAGGGTCGGCGTGTAAGCATTCGGGTCGACCTCCAGCGCCTGCACGGCATAGCCCCACAAGGCATTCTGGGCATGGCCCGCTTTTGCCAGCAGGTCTTGCCGCTCGGTCCGGTCAACGGCAGTCAACACGCTGGCCTGTACCCGCAGGTCGAGGTAGTCACGCAGCAGCGCCCGAACCTCTGCGCGCATGGCCGCCGGTAGCAGTTGCACGCGGAGGTAAGCGGTGCCAATGGCGTTGGCCTCCTCCACCACCGCTTCACTGCGGCTGTCAAAACGCTGCAGCGACAAGGAGAAAGTAAAGCCAAGCAACAGCGCCAGGATGCCAAGAATTGAAGACTGGATGCCACTGATGTGGTCCCGCGTGGCCTCGTTGGCAGAGCCTTTGGAGCGTAAGCCCAAACGATGGCCCAGCTCAATGGCAAGCGCCATGGACAGCAGCAAAACGCCAGCAATCAGGCCGCTGTTGACGTCGTAAAGGAGTTCATTCATGTTGAGTAAGGCCGGCTTGGAGGGTTAAAGTTAAAGGGGAATGCACCAGCTATTTATGCCCGTATTCATTGGGCCGGGATGTGAGGCAGCCAATACTCAAACCTGCTGGAGGTTAAACATGCCTGAAAAATCGCACTCCACCAGTTACCCGCTGATGGGTGCCCACAGCCGTTACATGCGCTCAAAGATGGCGGCAATCCCTTGCCCGCCACCAATGCACATGGTCACCAGCGCGTAGCGGCCCTGAATACGGTGCAGCTCGTGAATCGCCTTAACGGTAATCAGCGCGCCAGTGGCACCAATCGGGTGGCCCAGCGAAATGCCTGAGCCGTTGGGATTGACCTTGGCCGGGTCCAGGCCGAGGTCGCGCGTGACGGCGCAGGCCTGGGCGGCAAAGGCCTCATTAGCTTCGATCACGTCCAGGTCATTGACGGTGAGACCGGCTTTCTGTAACGCAAGCTTGGTGGCGGGCACTGGGCCTATGCCCATGTATTTGGGGTCCACGCCGGCGTGGGCGTAAGCCACCAGCCGGGCCAGCGGCTTGGCGCCGCGGGCCTTGGCAACGCCGGCCTCCATCAATACCACGGCAGCTGCCGCGTCGTTGATGCCCGATGCATTGCCGGCTGTGACGGTACCGTTTTCCTTGATAAAGACGGGCTTGAGCCTGGCCATGTCGGCCAGCGTGCAGCCGGGACGGAAATGCTCGTCCAGCGCGTAGGCCACATCGCCTTTTTTGCTCTTGAGCATGACCGGCATGATCTGCTCCTTGAAGTAGCCCGCAGCGGTGGCGCGCTCGGCGCGGTTGTGGCTTTCAACCGCAATCGCGTCCTGCTCTTCGCGACTGATGCCCCATTTGGCCGCGATGTTTTCAGCTGTCACGCCCATGTGGATGTTCTGGAAAGGGTCATGCAGCGCGCCGAGCACCATGTCGACCATTTTGGTGTCGCCCATGCGCGCCCCCCAGCGCATGGCCAGGCTGGCGTAAGGGCCGCGGCTCATGTTTTCGGCCCCGCCGCCGATGGCAATGTCGGCATCGCCCAGCAAAATGCTCTGGCTGGCCGACACGATGGCCTGCAGGCCCGAACCGCACAGGCGGTTGACGTTGTAGGCAGGCGTGGCCTCGCCGCAACCGCCGTTGATAGCCGCCACGCGCGACAAATACATGTCTTTGGGTTCGGTGTTAACGACATGGCCAAACACCACATGGCCGACGTCCTTGCCTTCGACTTTTGCGCGGGCGAGGGACTCGCGCACAACCTGCGCGGCAAGCTCGGTCGGTGCGATGTCCTTTAGGCTGCCGCCGTAGGTACCAATGGCGGTGCGCACACCGCTGACAACAACAACTTCACGGGTCATGGGGGGTCTCCTTAAGGTTTAAACGAGTGGTCGCTGCGAACAGCATCAACAACTTATCTTACTGATTCCTGTTGCAGGCGCGGCTGCTCAGCAACATGAGGCTGGCGTATCGCTACTGTCAATGCGGCGGGCCAATTTCCGCCGCCACGCTTTCTGCGCAAGCAAGCAGGGCCTGTATTTTTGGATCGCTCTCTCTTGAGGCCAGATAAAAGATGGAGAGCAAAGCTTCAATCCTTCCCTCCTCCCACAAAAAAATCTTTCCGTCGTTGACCCGGGACCGGACTTTTTCCTCCCTGAGGAGGGCCAGTCCAACGCCAGCCTCAACCAGATTTTCCAGTGTGGCTTCCCTGTCTGTCTCCACAACCTTGGTGGGCGTCACGCCATGCGATGCAAGCAGACTGGTCACCAGTCGGGGATATGAGCCCAAAGCAGGCACCCAGAGCCACGGCAGTGTGCCGATGGCGCTCCATTTTTCGCTGCTTACCTGCTCCTGCCATTGCCGGGGTACCGCAATGCAAAACCTGATCTTGCGAATCGGGACGGACCGGATGAGCGCTTCATGCAGCTCCCCAATGTAGAACCCCGCGTCACGCCGCTCGGCCTTGACCTCACCCAATGCCCAGCCAGAAAGGCCATGCGCAATGGCCACGCTGATTAGCGGATAGCTGGCCCGCATGCGGCTCATCAGGGCGCCGAGCCCCAGCGTCTCGGCATCGTTGATGGCCGCGATCCGCAGGTCGCCGGAAACCTGCCCTGCGTGCAGCCGGGCTGCCGTTGCCAGGGACTCGCTGGCAGAGACCGCGGTTTGCGCCGCTGCAATGGCCAGCTCGCCGAAACCGGTCAGCTCCACACCCGTCGCGGTCCTGGTGAACAGCGGAGTGCCGAGTTCCTGCTCCAGTAACTTGAGGTGGCCGCTTGCAGTGGACTGCGTGATATGCAGCACGGCCGCAGCCTGCGTGATGTTGCCAATCCGGGCGATCGTTAGAAACGTTCTTAACTGATATAGCTCCATGCGGCCCCGCAAATAAACCCAGCATACGCCCCGGCACCGGGCGATGCATCCACACTTCCCCGATGGATGCGCTTCCTTAAGCCTTACTCCCCCTTGATGGAGGCCGCCTTGACAACTGCGCCCCATTTTTTTATCTCTGCCTTGATGTAGGCAGAAAATTCAGCGGGGGTGTCACCAACCGGAATGGCGCCTTGCTGGATCAGCTTTTCCTCCACATCCTTGTCCTTGAGAATCCGGACGATCTCGCGGTTCAGCATGGCCACAATCGGTGCAGGCGTACCCCGCGGCGCCACCAGCCCGACCCACGAATAAGCTTCGTAACCCGGCACGCCGCTTTCCGCGATGGTCGGAACATCAGGAAGCGCAGCGATCCTGCTGTTGCTGCCTACTGCAAGTGCGGTGAGGCGCCCCTGTTTAACGAACTCAATGACGCCCGGAACGCTGCTGTACAACATCTGCACCTGCCCCGACAGCAGGTCAGCCGTGGCCGGGCCATTGCCCTTGTACTGCACAGCAGTGGTTTTGACCTTTGCCATCGAGTTGAAGAGCTCACCAGCCAGATGACCGGAGTTACCAATGCCGGGCGAAGCAAAGAACACCTTGCCTGGATTCGCCTTCGCATAGGTGATGAGCCGAGGAATCGTCTTCGGTGCAAAAGCTGCGTTCGTCACCAGGACCAGGGGGAAGTTGGCCAGGTTGGTGATGGGCTCAAAGTCTTTCACCGGGTCGTATTGCAGGTGCTCATACATGCTCGGATTCACGGCCATTGGACCGGCAGCACCTACCCCCAGCGTATAGCCGTCCGGCGCGCTGTTGGCGAGTGCCTGCAGGCCGATGATGCCGTTGGCTCCGGCCCGGTTGTCGATAACCACCGGCTGGCCCAGACGCTCGCTGAGTTTTTGCCCGACGACGCGGGCAATCGTGTCATTGCCGCCACCCGGCGGGAACGGAACGATGATCTTGATGGGCCGGTTTGGATAGGCTTGGGCCGAAGCCACGCCCGCCATCAGCACCAGCACCGCAGCCGCAATGCTTCTGCGGGTCCGTGTGTAGTTCATGTCTTTGCTCCTTCAGATTCAGCTTTTTCGCGCTCGGCTGCTTCCAGCGCCATGATGTCCGGAAGGCTGGCCTTGATCACGTTGACCGCATCAACGCAGGCTGGCCCACCGCAATAAATGAAGGCATGCAGCACCAGTTCACGTATCTCTTCATGGGTGCATCCGTTGCGGATGGCACCACGCAGGTGAAGCCTGATTTCGTGCGGCCTGTTCAAGGCAATACATATCACCAAAGTCAGCAGGCTACGGGTTTTCAGGTCCAAGCCTGGCCGGGTCCAGACCTTGCCCCATGCGAACTCGGTGAGGAGTTGCTGAAAGGGCATGAACATCTCGTCCGCGTCTTTCAGGGTCTTTTCCACATAGTCTGCGCCCAGGACCTGTTTGCGGATCGCTAGACCCTCTTCATAAGCACTCATATCAGTCTCCTTGTTTTGAATCGATTTGCTTGAGGCCGACCAGCTCCCTGGCAGCCACGGTGATCGTTCCCGCGTCGGGTATCAGCGCCTTTTGCAGATGCGGCGCACACGGAATGCGGCTGTCGATGGTCGCAACGCGTTTGACAGGGGCCAGGAGCTTGCCGAATAGGACCGTGTTGATACGTGTGGCGATCTCGGCACCGAAGCCACCGGTGAGCACCGCCTCATGAGCAATGATCAGCCGGCCTGTCTTGCGCACACTGGCGTACAGCGTGTCCCAGTCGAAGGGATTCAGCCAGCGCGCATTGATGACTTCCGCCGAGATGCTTTCGGCCTCAAGCACCCTGGCTGCTTCCAGCGCCTGGAACAACATGGCACTCCAGGTCACGATGGTCACGTCTTTGCCCGGCCGCATGACGACCGAGCCGCCGACCGCCTCAATGGCGCCGCCGGTTGTCACGTTCTGGATTTCGCCGTGGTACAGACCGCGGTTTTCGATCAGCAAGGTCGGGTCGTTGCAGGCAATGGCTGCGCGTGTCATTGTGTAGGCATCCTGGGGGGTCGCCGCCAGGCCGACCCTAAGGCCCGGGATGTGCGCATACAGGGCCTCCAGGTTTTGCGAGTGCTGCGCGCACGAGCCAGGCAAATGCCCCTGCTGCGTCCTGATCGTCAGCGGAGCAGACAGACTGCCCGCGGACACAAAGCGGACATTGGCCGCCTGGTTGACGATCTGGTCCATCGCCACCAGGGTAAAATCAATCCACATGATTTCGACGATGGGCCGCAGCCCTGTCATGGCCGCCCCCACGGCGGCGCCCAGCATCGCTGTCTCGCTGATGGGCGTGTCGAAAACGCGGTCGCCAAACTCCTCGTTGAGTTTTTTGGTGACACCAAAGATGCCGCCGGCTTCGCCTACATCCTCACCGTAGAGGATGACGTCTTCCGATGACAGCAAGGCTTCACGCAGGGCCGTGTTGATGGCGCGTGCATAGGTGAGTTCCTGCACTTCGGTCGGGTAACTTGGGTTATGCATACAGGTGCTCCGCAATAGTGGCGGCGTTGGCCAAAGGCGCCAGGCAGGCAAGCTCGGCAGCGCTGTTAATTTCCAGACGGACCCGCTCGCTCAGCGCCGCCGCCTCGTCGCCGCGTCCAAACGCGGCCAGTGCTTGCTGCACACGAACAATCGGCTCGGTCTTTTTTGCCTCGGCGATTTCCCCATTGGGCCGGTACGATTGCATGTCGCCTATGTAATGGCCCACCAGGCGTTGGGTCATGGCTTCAACCAGGGCCGGGCCTTTGCCTGCGCGGGCGGCGTCCACAAATGTTGCGACAGTTCTGCGCATGGCCTCCGGGTCGTTGCCATCGACCCGCACCCCCGGCATGCCGTAGGCGCCCGCTCGTTGGTACATCTCGTCTACCCGTACCATCCGGGCAGTCGGCGTGAGCTCCGAATAGATATTGTTTTCACAGATGAAGATCAAGGGCAGGTCCTGATACGCAGCGAAATTCATCGCTTCGTGAACTGCCCCCTGGTTCATGGCCCCCTCGCCAAAGGCGGTGAGAACCACGCGCCCTTTACCCTCACGCTTCGCGCTCAGGGCTGCGCCAAGTGCCACTGCGGCGCCTGCACCGACGATGGAGTTTTCTCCATAGAAGCCCCACTGCGGCGCAGAAAGTTGTGCCGAGCCGCCGCGCCCTTTGCAGACGCCGATCTCCTTGCCCATGAGTTCTGCAAAGAGATTGAGTGGCGGTACGCCACAGGCAATTGCCCAGCCGTGCCCGCGATAGGTGCCGAAGACCCGGTCCTGATCGGTGAGCGCCGACCTGGCACCCACATATATGGCTTCCTGTCCTATGCAAAGGTGCACCGAGCCGATGATGATTTGCTTCTTGCGAAAATCCGCGACCGTCTCCTCAAAGTATCGAATTCTCAGCATGGCTTCAAAATGCTGCATCAGTGCTGCGCCATCAGAGTTTGTCCAGGTTTCTTTCATGTGCGGGCCAGGTCCGAGTGGTTAAGAGCTTGATGCTATCGACGCCTGCCGGTGCTTGCCAACAGAGAATTCGGATGTCAGGCATCGAGTTTCCCAGTGCCCGGGATCCAGTGGGAGGCACGCTGGCGGGCAGTCGGGATGGGGCAGTTCGCCGCTTGCATCTGCAGCGCACCGACCCTGTTCCCAGGCTAGGTGATCGTCGCCGGCCCACCCGGCGGCAGCGCGCAGGCCTTGGGTTTAACCGACGGTGACCCGCAACGGTGCTTGTTTGCCAACCTGAAACTCAAGTTGGTCGCCCTGCTTAAGGAAGTTGCTGGTCCCCAGCGCGCGCCATGCACGGCAAATCGCCACGCTTTTGATGGCGAATGCGCAAGCGGCGCGGTTTTCCTACGCCGGCGGCGTGGCAGCGACTACAGCGCTCCCAACAACACCCGCGCATATTGCAGTTTCGGCATTCCTTTAATGCATCTACTGTTTTACTGCCTCTTCAGGAGAACTTCATGCGCATGACAACCACAAGCACCGATACCAGAACCACCGGCAAGGGCATGTCCGACAAAACGCCGCAGGATGGCGATTCACGCGTTGGTCGCGAGCAGACGGCAAAAGATGTCTCGGATGAAGCCAGCCTGTCGCTGCCACATGAGCGCGACCAGGCGACCGCAATGACCAGTGCCAAACCGGCCCCTGAAATGAAACAGGCTAAGCGTGATGTGGACGCCGGACTACAGGACACCAGCAAGCAGCCTGAAATGAACGCTGCCTACAAAAGGCAGAAGCAGGCGGATTGACTCTTGACCACTGGCGTTTAATTGCATTTATAAGCGACAGTGTTATGAACTCCTTGGCTTTATCTACCAAGGAGATGCAACGGCAAGAGTAGCGGTGATGCTGTCATGCGCGGCGTATACGGTGGGCGAGCTTGAGCGTTTGTCTCGCAATCGCAGCGGCGAGGTGGGGCTTGCTGAGCGAGCGAGCATCGTGCTGGCTTGTCTGGGGGAAAGCGCAACGACGAGGTGGCGCGCGAGGTCGGCGTTCGAGCCACCACTGTGGGGCTAGGCGCCAACGCTTTGCCGCGCGCGGCCTGCGGGGACTGCGGGGACTGCGGGGACTGCGGGACAAGCCCAGGACCGGCAGGCAAGCCAAGTACGGTGCTGAGCTAAGGGATCGAGTGCGCGCGCAACTCGAGCTGTCCCCACAGTTCGGGGCAACCCGGGATGGGGGCTCTTTGGCGGTGGCGCTGGAGGTGTCCGACGATGCTGTGTGGCGCGTGCTGCGTAAGGAAGGCATCCAGCTGCAACGCCACCGGTCGTGGTACGTCAGCACGGATCCCGAGTTTGCGGCCAAGGCGGCCGACGTGATCGGGCTGTACTTGAACCCGCCGCAAAAAGCCTTGGTACTCAGCGTCGATGAGAAGCCATCCATTGAGGCGCTGGAGCGTGCGCGAGGGTACGTTCAGACCAGTAGCGGCAAGATCGTTCAGAGGATGAAGAGCACATACAAGCGTCACGGGACAGTCAACCTCTTTGCTGCGCTGGAGGTCGCCACCGGCATCATCCGCGATAAGGCTACGCAGACCAAGAAACGAGCCGACTCCCAGGCCTTTAGGGAGGAGGGGAACGCCGATCAGCCTTCTGAACGGCAGATTCACGTCATCCTGGACAATCTGAGCACCCACAAGAGGAACGACGAGTGGCCCGCCGCGCGCCCGCGCGTCACCTCCCGCTTCACGCCCACCAGCGCGAGCTGGCTCAATCAAGTCGAGACATGGTTCGGAATCTTCCAGCGCAAGACGCTGCGCAACGCCAGCTTTGCCAGTATCGATCAACTCATCGGGGCGATACGCGATTTCACCGCAGCATACAACGAGAACGCCGCCCCTTCGTCTGGCGCAAGCGCGAGGTGAAGGGCTGGCAGCTTCGGAATACTATCGTTAACTTACGCAATTAGACTCCTGGCCGCTAATTTGCTGCGGGTGCAGGCGTATTGGGAGCGCTACGGGGTGATCTGACGCGCGGATCGTTAAGGCTGGACCCCGACCTCTTTGACAGTTTTGGCATAACGCGGTGACTCTCGTTGCATGAGCACTTTGAGTTGGGCGGAACTTTCGGTTCGCGGCGCAAATCCTCGTGAATTTAAAACGTCCATCAAGATGGGCTGAGCCAAGATCTCGGCAAGCTGCTTGGTGAGCTGCGACAAAACGCTGATCGGTGTCCCTGCGGGTGCGTACAGTGCGAACCATAGCGGAAGGTCAAGGCCGGGGTAGCCAGCTTCTTGCAGGGTCGGTACTTGCGGGAACAGCGGTGAGCGCCGCGAGTCTGCCAACGCTAGCGGCGTGAGCGCACCCGATTTAATGTGGGTTTCGACGTCTGAAATGCTGCCCACGATGAGTGGGACCCGGCCAGCCAGAGTCTCTGTTAACGCTTGCGGCGTGCCTTTCGCGGGGATATGCACCAGATTGATATTGGCTGAGCGTGCAAGCATTTCCATCACCAGATGCGCTGAAGAACCCACAAAAGGAGACCCATAGTCCAGCCCAGTCGGTGAACGCTTCGAAAATACGACCAAGTCAGCCATCGATGACACGCGGGTTGCTGAGTTGACCAGAATCACGTTAGGTGTGGAGGCGATCATGCCGACTGGTTCGAAGTCCTTGAAGACATCGTATGGAACGTTGGGGAAAATGCTGGGCGAGATGACGAAGTTGTTAGCCGTCAACAGCAGGGTGTAGCCATCAGGCACTGCCTTTGCCACCGCGTTGGAGCCGATAAGTCCACCCGCGCCGGGACGGTTGTCGATGACCCAAGGCTGACCAGTTTGTTGACTGTAGGCCTGGCCGACAAGACGTCCCAACAAGTCAACCGAACTGCCTGGCGGCGCTGGAACCACGATGCGTACCGGCTTGGCTGGAAAGGATAGGGGTTGCGCTTGCGCCACGAACATGGCGCTGAGCATGGCGGCAACCGTGATGCACTGCAACGTGCACGATCGAAAGAGGCTTGATGTCATGGGTGGACTTTCGGGGTGTTTAGAAAATGCGGAAATCGAGACCGGGCAACGGTGACGAAGTCGTTGGTACAGGTCGTGGCAATACGCCCCGTTCCCAGTTCGCGAAGGCCTGTGAGAGCTCTGTATGTATGGCTGGATGGCTGTTGCTGAAATCGGCGTATTCGCGGATGTCCCGGATCAGGTTGAACAACTGCGAGCGACCACTGTCGATGTCAAGCAGGTATTTCCACGGCCCTCGTCGAACGGCACCGGCTGTCGGCGTCCGCCAGTACAAAGTCCTTTCATAGGGAGCGCATTCCCCCGTTAACACCGCCATGAGATCGTGGCCGTCGATGGGGTAGTTTGGATCGGCCGACACGCCAGCCAGTGCGAGAAAGGTGGCGGTCCAGTCCATGGTGATCGCAACTTGCGGACTCACTTGCGCGCTCGGGATTCGCCGGGGCCAATGCACGATACCAGGCACCCGAATGCCGCCCTCACGCAACAAGCGGATATAGCCCGTCAAAGGGTAATGGTAAGAGTAGCGTTCGCCGCCGTTGTCACTCGTGAAAACCACCAGCGTATTGCTGTCAAGTTTTAACCGGCGAAGTGTGCCCATCACTTGACCCACACCCTCGTCAAGCGCGCGTACCATCTCCGCATAGATGGCAATCGAACCACCGTTGGTGGCGGCGGGTTTGTCGGATTCCTCTTCGTCGCGGTGAAAGGGCGCCTCCCACGGCCAATGCGGAGCGGTGTAGTGCAGCGACAGGTAAAACGGCTCTGCGCTGTGGCGTGAAATATAGTCACAGGCCCGTTCGGTCAGTACCTCTGTGAGGTAGCCCGACGGTTCGGCATCCGCATGGCCATCACGGGCCAGAAAGCGGCCCTCCTCATCGCGGTAACTGAAGTACGAGGCACCGCTGCTTGTGAGACCAAAAAATTCGTCAAAGCCGGACTGCAATGGCCCGTAATTCGGAGGCTCACCGCAATGCCACTTGCCGATCAAACCGGTGTGATAGCCCGCACTGGCCAGTAGCCGAGGCAAGGCCGGAAAAGACGCTTCCAAACCCAAGTTATTCCCATGCAACCTGTGCAACAAGGGTTCAGCCAGACCGGCCAGGTGGCGCGCCGGGTATCGGCCCGTGAACAGCGAAATCCGCGTCGGGGAACAAGTGGCCGACCCGGAATAACAGTCGGTTAAGCGTACCCCCTCTGCTGCTAGCCGATCGAGATTTGGCGTTTTGTAATCGGGTCGACCGTAGCACGAGAGGTCCCCCCAGCCCATGTCATCGGCCAAGATGAAAACGATATTAGGGGGACGCACGCTGTTGGAAGTCATGCGCTTGATTGTTGAATTACTGACCGGTTCACACAATGCCTCGTGGCACATAATGTGCATGCCTTCGACGTTATGGTGATATTCAAGCCCCCAATGCCCGATCTTTGCAAAGCGTCTTCCTCTCCGCTTGAGCTGGCTCAGGTGCGCACCTTGGTCGCACTCTTGGAAGAGAGCAGCGTGTCCCGCGCTGCGGCTGTCTTGGGTCAGTCACAGCCTCAAACCAGCACCACGCTACGTCGTTTACGAGTCCAGTTGCAAGATCCCGTCCTTGTGCGGGGTAGTTATGGCATGGTCCCCACGGCACATGCGCTCACGCTGTTGGGGCCGGCACGTCGCATCTTGGCTGACATGCTCAGTCTGCTGAACGCATCAGAGAACTTCACGCCGTTGACGATGCCGCTGGAAATTAAAATTGCGGTACCCGACTACCTAAGCCCGGCGTTGCTTGGCGCCATGTTCCGCGCTATTCGTGCGGAGGCCCCCCAAGCCACCATACTGCTGCGGGCGGTGCACAGTGAATCGGAAGGCGCTGAACTGCTGGAGACTGGCAAGGCTGACGTTCTCATCGAATCTGTTGCCATGCCGACCGCGTCCATCCGCTATGCGCCTTTATTCGAGGACAGTATTTTGTCGGTCGCTGCGCGTTCAAAATCAGGCAAGCTGGACAAGCTGAGTCTGGCCGATTACTTAAACTTGCCCCACGTTGCAGCTGCACCGGCTTCCGGATTGCGTCCGGGTCTGATCGATCAGCTGCTCGCGCAGCAGGGTTTGAGTCGGCGCGTGGTGGCCCGAGTGCCTTACCTGAACACCCTGCCCGCCATTTTGGCGGCCAGCGATCTGGTGTTCACGACCACGACCAGACTTGCGCAGTACATGGGCGCACACCCAGCGCTACAGGTGTTCGTGCCGCCAGTGACATTCCCGCCCATTCATTACTTTTTAATGTGGCACGAACGCGTGCACCGCACCAGCGAGCATCAGTGGTTGCGAGGTTTGCTGCACCGCGTTCTGGCGGCTAAATGATCGCACCCGGCGCTTGTTGATCAACTGTAGTGTTTGAATCTTGAGTAAGCTTAAGTTCCTCACGTGACTGCAGCGGTTTATTCTGAACCAACGTGGAGAAAGCGAATGCGAGTTGCCCCCGGAATTGTTTTAACGAGCCAGGAGCGAGACAAGCTGACGAAGCTGACCCGCGCGCCAAGCTCACAAGCGTGCGTCTGGCTAAATGTGCGCGCATCGTGCTGCTGTCGGCTCAGGTGATTGAAGAACAAAAACATTGCTGTGCAATTGGGCGTGGGCCGCGTGCAGGTGTCGCGTGCAGGTGTCGCGTTGTCGCGATCGCTACACGCAGGCCGGGCTTGCGGACATCGAACGTACTCTGGCGCGCGGAGCACCACCGGCGACGACCGAGGTGGCACGTCTGGTGGAGCTGACTACCCAAGCCAAACCCGGGGCGGCCACCCACTGGAGAACGCGCACCATGGCGGCCGAACTGGGCATCAGCGCTGCCAGCGTCTCGCGTTACTGGCGCAAAAATAGTTTGAAGCCCCATGTGGGGCACGGCTTGAAGGTCTCGCGCGACCCGTAGTTCGTCGAAAAGCTCGAAGACAAAGCGATCGCTGATCAGCCTGCCGAGCGGCAGACTCACGATATGCTAGACAATCTGCGTACCCACAAAATGAACGACGAGTGGCTCGCAGCGCACCCGCGCGTCACCTTCCACTTCACGCCCACCAGCGCGAGCTGGCTCAATCAAGTCGAGATATGGCTCGGAATCTTCCAGCGCAAGACGCTGCGCAGCGCCAGCTTTGCCAGCATCGATCAACTCATCGGGGCAATCCGCGATATCGCCGCTACCTACAACGAGAATGCCGCGCCCTTCGTCTGGCGCAAGCGCAAGGTCAAGGGCTTGCAACTTCGCAACACTATCGTTAACTTGCGCAATCAGACACTATGAGCCTGTCGGACTTGGGAATCGCCCGCTGCAAATCGACCGCAGTGGTCTACTTTTCACCGCTTTCTTGACCCATATCCAGATATGGGCTTACGAAAGCGTCAAAAACTTCTCGGCGCTCGGGCCGATTTTCGTTTTCGACGACCTAAGCCCGACAGGCTCCTAGCGCGCAGGCATCAAAGACGGGCCGGTGCGTTCAGGTTTGATGCGTTCACTGATCCAGCGCAGCAGGTCTATCCACATCTGTCGCATTTCGGCGTCCAGAGGCGTGCGCGTCGAGTTGGGCAGCTCTATGGTGACGACCGGTATGCCCTTGTGGACGCCGCCGTAGTTGCCAAGCGATCCGGGGAAAATGCCGACCTGGTCAAGGTAAAGCCGCCCCAGCCTGGAGGGCGGCACATAGCCTTCTCTGGCCGGGCCGTCAAAGTCCAGCACGCCGTAGGGCGCATGGATGCTGACGATCAGCTGCGGCTTGAAACGCTCCATCTCTTCCTGCAAAAACTTCGACTCGGGCTCGGACAGCGGCTTGAGGCCGGGGTATCTTCGCGGATCTTTTTTGGTACGCTTTTCCCAGTAGATTTTGGCGTCACGGTCCCAGTTGGGCGTGGGGAAGTTGCGGTTCAGATCCACCCCATTCGCATTGACGCGTTTGGGCGGGTGGCTGAACAGGCCATCGGGATTGAGTGCCGGAATAAACCGCCAGTGCACCGCCTGCGGCATGTCCACCGGCGACTGGCTGGCCAGACGAATCCACTGCAGCGCCAGCGATGCCGACGACAGTTCATCGCCGTGGATGGCACCGATCACCAGCACGCGCACCGTCGGGTTGTCGGGCCGGATGTCACGCACCCAGATCGTTCGCCCCTGCACAGACCGGGCTGTACTGGCCTGCAGGCCGGCAGATTCGCACAATGGCCGTTTGACGTTGGGCAGCCTGACAGAAAATTCGTCGCAAGGACCAGCCGCCATCGCCGGAGCAGCCACCAGCAACAACACACCAAGAAGGCGCCAACAAGGGCTTGCAGGGCGTTTGAAATTCATCTGCCGAGTTTAGCGACCGCTGCTTCACCACCTGAAGAGGTGGCCGCAGGCGCGCGCGCGACAGGCGCGGTTTTCCCGCACGGGGCAAGGCCATGCGCTGTAGAGCAAAATGCCTGTTGGTCCTTATCCAGCGCCTCGTATAAATTACATCTGTCTATGTTGTCTCCCGTCCCCCATCAAAAAGCAGGCGTTCCCGACTTTTCCCAAAAGGAATTCCGCGCCTCCCTGGCCATGTTTGCGACCGGGGTGACGATCGTCACAGCTCGCACCGCCACTGGCGAGCTGGTCGGTCTGACGGCCAATTCCTTCAATTCGGTGTCCCTGAACCCGCCGCTGGTGCTCTGGAGCCTGTCGCAGGCGGCCAGCTCAATGGCGGCGCTGACCAAGGGTTCGCATTACGCCATCAACATCCTGGCGGCCGACCAGAAAGAGCTGGCTGAGCAGTTTTCCAGCAAGCGGGCCGACCGCTGGCAGGGCGTGGCGTTCACCGACGGGCTGGCAGGTGCGCCGCTGCTGACCGGCGCCGCGGCCAGCTTCGAATGCTTTAACCGCAGCCGCTACGTAGAAGGCGATCACGTGATTTTTGTCGGCGAGGTGGAGCGCTGCAGTCACCGGGCCGGCGTGGCACCGCTGCTGTTTCACGGCGGCAGGTTTTATACCGAACACCCGCTGTAGGCCACTTGGGCTCCGTTTGGGTGTTTTTGGCCAGTCTCAGGTATTACACAGGCCCGCAGCCCCGGTTAAACGGTCGCATCTAGCTATTGTTTTTGTAGCGTCCGCCATTTTTGGTTGCCCATTCATAACCTTGCAGATAATTGCCCTGCCGCACGCCCCGCAGCATGATTGCTGCTACCGGCCGCCTTCGGCCGGTGCTTGCAAGGTGCTTTTAAGCAAAGGGGAAACACATGACAGACGCAGGTGCCATTTCGATTGCATGCGGCTTGATGATCGGCCTGGGCGCCATTGGCGCCTGCCTGGGCATAGGCATCATGGGCGGGCGGTTTATTGAAGGCTCGGTTCGCCAGCCTGAGCTGATGGAGCCGCTGCAGGTAAAGATGTTTTTGCTAGCGGGCCTGATTGACGCCAACTTCCTGATTGGGTTCGGCGTGGCCATGATAGGCGCAGCAACCGCATGGAAGAGCTGGCCTGGCAGCGCTGGGAAGGCGAACACATCGCTGAAGAAACCTTCTTCTACGACCCGGCACAGGCCGTGCCTCAGTAGGGGCTGCTGGACATCCCCAACGGCCAGGCGCTGCCCGCGGTAGGCATCAACGTCATCCGGCTAACGCTGGACGAAAACGCGCTCCGCAAATACACCGTCAATTGGCAGCACGTGTGCGCCGACCTGCTGCAGGAGCTGATCGCCCTTCCCGGCATACACGCTGCCACGCAGTCACCCACCCTGGAGGCGCGCGCCCTGCCGTTTTTGACCACGACGCTGAAAAAAGGCGATGTGACGCTGAACCTGTTCACGTCCATCACCACCATAGGCACGCCACATGACGTAACGGTGCATGAACTGCGCATCGAGCATTTCTTTCCGGCCAATGCGGCCACCGCCGACTGGTTTGTATCGCGCGCCCTGCCGCGCTGAACGACCCGACCATCGCGGCACTAACATCACCCGATGACTGTGCGCAAGACCCATCTCGACACCGTGGCGATTTCCCTGTTGCTGGCCTGCTGCCTCTTCTGGGGTTTCCAGCAAGTGCTCATCAAGGCCACCATCGCCGAAATACCACCGATGTTCCAGGCGTCGCTGCGCCTGGTCGGGGCCACCACCTTGCTGTGGCTCTGGTGCCGGGCGCGCGGCATAGCGCTGTTCGGCCGCGATGGCTCGCTGCTGCCCGGCCTGCTGGCGGGTGCGCTGTTTGCTGCGGAGTTCGCCTGCATCTACCTCGGCCTGCAATACACCACGGCCTCGCGGCTGACGGTGTTTCTATATACCTCGCCGTTCTGGGTGGCACTGCTGGTGCCTTGCTGGGTCAGCACTGAAAAGCTGCGCGGCATGCAGTGGGTCGGCTTGCTGTGCGCTTTTGCAGGAGTGGTGTTTGCTTTGCGGGAAGGCTTTGCCGCAGGCACGGCATCGACACTGCACGGCGACGTGCTGGCGCTGCTGGCCGGCATGCTGTGGGGGCTGACGACGGTGGTAATACGGGCATCAAGCCTGGTGAAAATATGCGCTGAAAAGCTGCTGTTCTACCAGCTGGCAGCAAGCTGCGTGGTCTTTCCGCTGCTGTCGCTCGCACTCGGCGAAAGCTGGCGCTGGCACTTCAGCGCATTTGCCATCACCTCGCTGGCGCTGCAAACCGTGATCGGCGCCTTTGCCAGCTATCTGGCCTGGATGTGGATGCTGGGTCGCTACCCGGCGACCAAAATCTCCGTGTTTGTGTTTTTGACGCCAGTCTTTGCCCTGCTGTTTGGCGCGCTGTGGCTGCATGAAAGCGTCACGCCCGGCCTGCTGGCTGCGCTGGCTACCGTGGCCGCAGGCATTGTGCTGGTCAACCGCAAGCCAGTCGCCTGAGCCGGCACTGGCGCGTCAGGCAACAACTACCGGATTTGCCGCCAAATAGGCTGCGGCGAAGTCGGTGTACCAGCCTAGGCAGGCGGGATTGGCCATCGCGTCGCGGTTGAGCACTTTTTCAACCGGGTGGCCAAGCATGAGTTTTTTGATCGGTAGCTCCTGCTTTTTGCCGGACAGGGTGCGCGGGATTTCAGGCACCAGAAAAATATCATTCGGCAAAAAGCGCGGCGACACCGCCGTCCTGATGGCGTTGTTGAGCCGCGCCTTCATGGCCTCGTCCAGCGCGACGCCATCCCGGAGTGCCACAAACAGCGGCATGTAGCTGTCGCGGCCCAGGTACTCAAGGTCCACCACCATGGCGTCGAGCACTTCGGGCAGGGCCTCGACCGCGCTGTACAGCTCGCTGGTGCCCATGCGCAGGCCGTATCGGTTGATGGTGGCATCGCTGCGGCCATAGATGATGCAGCTGCCTGAGGGCGTGATCTTCAGCCAGTCGCCATGGCGCCAGACACCGGGATAGGTGTCAAAGTAGCTCGCCAGGTAGCGCTGGTTGCCGGTGTCGCCCCAAAAGTAAAGCGGCATCGATGGCACCGGCTGGGTACAGATCAGCTCGCCAACCTCGTCGACCACCGACTCGCCCTGCTCGTTCCAGGCTTCAACGGCGCAGCCGAGTACGCGGCACTGCATCTCGCCCGGGACCACGGGCAGCTCGATGTTGCCGGCGATGAAAGCGCCGGCAAAGTCTGTTCCCCCAGAAATATTGCACCACCATACTGGCGCCCCCACGCTTTTCACTTCGTGTAATACGCTGCCCCCCAAGGGGGCTGGCCTGGCTTGGGGCGGCCCGGCGCTGGCGGCCGTTGATACGGCGACTCCCCTAACGCGGAGCTTTTCGAACTGCGCCGTCCCCCAGCGCTGTGTGTCTTCACTCAGCGGTGAGCCGGTGGTGCCGAGTGTCTTGAGGCGGCTGAGGTCGCCGCATTGCGCCAGGTCCACGCCGGCTTTCATACAGTTGGCGAAGTAGGCCGCGCCGGCGCCGAAAAAAGTGACCTTGGTATCCGCCACAAAGCGCCACAGCGTCGTCCAGTCGGGGTTCTCTTTGCTGCCGGCCGGGTTGCCGTCAAAGATGCAGCTGGTCGTACCGTTGAGCAGGCTGGCGACATGTGTGTACCACATGATCCAGCCGGTCGAGCTGTACCAGTGAAAGCGTTCGGGTGCGGCGCGGTTCTCAAGGCTGGGCGCGATGTCGTTGTTGAGCCGGAGCAATGCCAGCGCGACCACCACCACGCCGCCATGGCCATGGATGATGGGCTTGGGCAGGCCGGTGGTTCCGCTGGAGTAAACAATCCACAGCGGATGGTCAAACGGCAGCCAGAGCGGCTCAAAAACTGCCACTTCATGATCATTTCGGGTTGTAGCCGCCGTAAAACCGACGTAGTTTGCTATCGAATATGTAGCATTTGGCATGCCGTCGGGGGTTTGCACGATCACGTGCCTCACGCTCGGCAGGGCGGCCACCATTTCGGCAATCACGTCGTTGCGGTCCAGGTCGCGCCCGCCATAGCGCACGCCGCTGCAGGCGATGAGTACCTTTGGCTCGATCTGCGTGAAGCGGTCCAGCACGGCGCGGGTGCCCATGTCAGGTGCGCACAGGCTCCAGATGCCGCCTATGCTGGCCGTCGCCAGAAAGGCAACGATGGTTTCCTCAATGTTCGGCAAATATGCCGCCACGCGGTCGCCAGGCTGAACGCCCTGGGCCTGCAGATGCAGGGCCAGCGAGGCGACCTGGCGGCGCAGTTCGGCCCAGCCGAGTTCACGCGCCGGCTGGCCGCTGGCCAGACTGGCTTCACCGTGGCTGACGATGGCCGGCAGGCCCGCAGCTCCTGCAGCGCCTGCGTGGCGAAAGACCTGCTGCGCATAGTTGCCGGTGGCGCCGGCAAACCACTCGGCACCCGGCATCTCGCGCTTGCCCAACACCGCGGCATAGGGTGTCGGCGACTGCATGCCGAAATAATCCCAGATGCTTTGCCAGTAGGCATCCAGATCGGTCACCGACCAGCGCCACAGCGCATCATAGCTTTCAAAGCTCAGTCCACGGGTGTCCTGCAGCCAGTTTTGATAGAGGCGAATTTGGGTGGTGATGGGAGGGATGTGGGGCACATTCATGACAGCAGCTTACCCGCGCGATTGCAAGCTTGTAACCCGTGAAACTACCGCTTCTTTTAAGTTTGCAACAAGAACGCGGAGGTCAACTTTCGGCGTACGGCCTTGTATGGGTTACGAATTGCCCCTAGGATGACCCCACATAAACAAGGAGAGAGCGATGGGAATGTTCAACTGGACAGAAAAAAGCAGCGACGTGCTGGCACACGGCGGCGTGATTGCGCCAGATGAGCGCCTGCCGTGGCCACAGACAGCCGTCATGGGGGTGCAGCACGTGATTGCCATGTTCGGCGCCACAGTGCTGGCGCCCATCCTGATGGGCTTTGACCCAAACATCGCCATCCTGATGAGTGGCATCGGCACACTTATCTTTTTTGTCATCACCGGCGGCAAGGTGCCCAGCTATCTCGGGTCAAGCTTTGCCTTTATCGGCGTGGTAATTGCGGCCAGCGCCTATACGGGCAAGGGGCCCAACACCAACCTCGGTGTGGCGCTGGGCGGCATCATTGCCTGCGGCGTGGTCTACACGGTGATCGGCTTCATCGTCCAGGCCATAGGCACTGACTGGATAGAGCGCTTCATGCCACCCGTGGTGACGGGCTCGGTGGTGGCCGTGATAGGACTGAACCTTGCCAGCATCCCCATCAAGAACATGGCGTCCAGCAACTTCGATTCGTGGATGCAGGTCGTGACCTTTGTCAGTGTGGCGCTGGTCGCGGTGATGACGCGCGGCATGGTGCAGCGGCTGCTGATCCTGGTCGGGCTGATTGTGGCGAGCGTGATTTACGCCGTACTCACCAACGGCCTGGGCCTGGGCAAGCCGATGGATCTGTCGGGCATCCTGAACGCCGCGTGGGTCGGTGCGCCGGCCTTCAGCGCGCCAGTATTCAGTGGCAGCGCCATGCTGCTGATTGCGCCGGTGGCCATCATTTTGGTGGCGGAAAACCTCGGCCACATCAAGGCCGTCACCGCCATGACCGGCAAGAACCTCGACCAGTACATGGGCCGGGCCTTCATTGGCGACGGCGTTGCGACCATCGTGTCAGGCAGTGCCGGCGGCACTGGTGTGACCACCTATGCCGAGAACATAGGCGTCATGGCAGCAACCAAGATCTATTCGACCGCGGTGTTTCTTGTCGCTGCGCTGATCGCGCTGGTACTGGGTTTCAGCCCCAAGTTTGGCGCGCTGATCCAGGCGATTCCACTGCCAGTGATGGGCGGCGTAAGTATTGTGTTGTTCGGCCTGATTGCAGTTGCCGGCGCCAAGATATGGGTCGACAACAAGGTTGATTTCTCAGACAACAAGAACCTGCTGGTCGCGGCCATCACGCTGGTGCTGGGCACAGGAGACTTCACACTGAAGTTCGGCCAGTTTGCGCTGGGCGGTATCGGCACTGCAACGTTTGGTGCAATCTTGCTCTACGCGTTGCTACGCGGCAAAAAACCAGGGCAGTCAATTTAACTTTTTTTCAGCTCCTTATTTGCGAGCGTCAGAGGTGTTTTGGCTGCAAGCAGCTCCCGCTCCAGCAAGATGCGTTCGTCAACTTCATGCTCCAGAAGTTGATTAACCTCCGCCAGATTTTTTGCCGACTCCTGAATGGAGTCCTCAATGTCTGCAGTCTTCTCCAGCGCTTGGGCAACATCGCCAGTTTGCACCTGATCAGGTATGCCTTTTTTTAGCACGGCGTTGATGACCAGCAACTCATCGGCTGATTGCTTGACGACCTTCTTGACGCCATCGTTCTGATCGAGGGCCTTCAGCAGGGGGCGCGTAGTGCTGGTGGGAAAAGATGGCTTTTTGATCATGGGGTGGGAGTGACCTGGATGTAAGTAGCGACGGAATGCGCTGGCGTCAATGTACAGTCCGCCTCACGCTCGCAAGCCTGACAATATCGCCATCGCGCGTCAGGAAATTACGCGGCCCGTATCAATTTGGGTCAGCAATATTTTGAGCCTCGGCCAAAGCGGCCTTGGTTTCTGCCAATTCGCGTTCGAGATCAACACGCTCGTCAATTTCCTGTGCCAGGACTTTGTTGACTTCGGCAAGGTCCTGGGCGGTGTCGTGAATCCTGCTTTCAAGCTCGTCTGTCTTTTGCAGGGCCTGCGCGACTTCTTCAGTCTGGATGTGGTCAGGGATTTCCTGTTTCAGCACCGCATTGATGACGACCAGCTCGGCCGCAGATTGCTCCACCGTATCCTGGACGGTTTCGTTCTGGTCGAGCGCCCGGGCAAGCGGCGTGGATGGGGAGGTTTGCTGGGACATGGTTTTGTAAAGACAAGTTGGCGTCTGATTCGTCTCCAAGGATAACAAAATCCACTATCCGAAGCTATCACAGGCTTTTCAGGGCTTTTTTGCCGGAGAAGCCGCACTGGCCTTCAGGCGTGAAGCTGGTGCTGAAGCCGGACCGAACAGCTTGCCCAGCGCAGCCCCCAGCCGCGCACCTATCGCCGTCCCGATGACTGGCAACACCGCCGTACCCACCACCGCACCGGCAATCGCGCCGCCCGGAATCGAGACTTTTACATGGTTGACAGGCCCGCTCACCTTGAGCGGCACACCCACCACACCATCAACAATGTCCACCGCAAGCTCGGCCTCAATCTGGCGGTTGAACAGCGTGGCTTTGCCCGATGCGCTGAAGGCGCCGGATTTGGCCTTGATGTCCGTGAAGTCGCTGACCATGCCGTTGGCCGTGTTCTGCGTGTCAAGCTGCCCGGTCACAGAGTCCAGCGGCGTCTGGCCGTCATGCTCCCTGCCCAGCGTGTGAATGGCTTTGGCGAGGTCAAAGCGCAGCAGCGTGGCAGAATTCATCACAAAGGTGGTTTTGGTGTGCAGCGATTGCGCCAGCTCGCTTGCCGTCGCACCGTCTGATGACAGCGTCGTGTCGCCCGACGCCTTGCCAGACAGCACCGACCGACGGTTAAAAGCCGCCAGCGCGCTGGACACCTCGACATTGTGCGGTTTCAGCTGGCCCGACAGGTGCATGCGGCCGTCTGCCCGGGTTTGCAGCTGCACCTCACCATCACCGGTGCCGCCGCCCACGTGGATCGTGGTTTTCCAGCGGTCCTTCTCACCCTGCCGGGTCAGTGTCAGGTCGGTAAGCGGTTTGAAGCCGGGGCGCCGGAGCTGGGCGGTGCGCGGCCTCCAGTGGCTGTCGAAATCCACATCACCCTCAAAAATCACGGGTATGCCGCGGCGCGAGATCCAGGTGACCTGGCGAAATGCAAAGTGCCCCAGCGGGATGTTGGCCGCAGTAAAACGCGAATGCTTGCCAACATCATCGTTTTTTGAGCCTACCTTGCCAAGCCCGCTCAATGACAACTGCGGCACCACGCCGCCCTCAAGTTCAGCATCGCGGATCTTGAACTGCTTTTGCCACAGGGCTGAGAGATCGGGGTAAACGGTGATTTTGTCGAGAACAATCGGCTGGGGCCGGGCAATCACGGTGTTTTGCAACACCACCACCGGCACCGGCAGCACGTGCCAGTGAAGCTCGCCCACCGTTACCTTGACGCCCAGCGCATCTTCAAGTCTGCCGGACAGGCGTTGCGCCAGTTCGTCATCGGACGGAATGGCGAGCGCCAAGGCCGTAACCCCCGCAACTAACACAGCAGCGGCCACACCAAAGCCTGCAAGCCATTTCTGCGTGCGGGTCACGTCATGTCTGCTTTTTATGCTCTTCGGCCATTGCTCTAGCGTAAACGATAGGGCTGAAAACAGCCGACCGGGCAAGCGGCCCAGATGCTGTAGGCGGCGACCTTATAGTGGGGGATGGGTTCAGGCCGAACCCGAGCCACAGAATTCAGACAACAGGATTTCAACATGCGTATCTGGAAACAGCCTATATCTGTCGAGTCGCTTACCGCGGTCAGCGCCAACAGCGCAGTGTCCGTGCTGGGCATAGAGTTTCTTGAAGTTGGCGACGACTTCATCCGTGCACGCGTGCCGGTGGACCCGCGCACGGTGCAGCCCTATGGCCTGTTGCACGGCGGTGTAGCTGTGGTGCTGGCCGAGACGCTGGGCTCCTGCGGCGCCGCGTGCGCCGTGCCGGCGGGCCATCGCGTGGTGGGGCTGGACATCAACGCCAACCACCTCAAGGGCACCAGCAGCGGCTGGGTCACCGGCATCACGCGGCCCGTGCACATAGGCCGCAGCACGCATGTCTGGGCGATCGAAATGACCAACGATGATGGCGAGCTGACCTGCGTGTCGCGTATCACGATGGCGGTTTTGCAGCCGCGGTAGCTTTAAAACGGCCTGTGGCATCGCCGTTTGGCCGAAAAATAATGAAAACGGCCTGCGGCCCCAGATTTTTGGGCATCTTTAGCTATTGTTTTTATAGCAACAATGTTTCTGGCTTCTATTCTTCCTGGCGCTGGAGCCGCTCGCTTTTCCAGTAAACATCGTCGCCGCCGTTCATCCGGTTCAGCACCCGCGACAGCACAAACAGCAAATCACTCAGCCGGTTGAGGTACTGGCGCGGCGCATCCTGCAGGGTTTCTGCCTGGCCCAGCGCCACCACGGCGCGCTCGGCTCGGCGTGCCACGGTGCGGCAGACATGCGCCAGTGATGCGGCACGCGACCCGGCTGGCAAGATAAATTCTGCCAAGCGCGGCAGCGCGGCGTTGTGCTCTTCGAGCGCAGCATCCAGCACTGCCACGGCTTCTTGCTTGAGCAGCTCAAAGCCCGGAATGCTCAGCTCGCCGCCAAGGTTGAACAACTGGTGCTGCACCTCGACCAGCAAGTCGCGCACGCCAGCCGGCAGGTCTTCGCACAGCAACACGCCGATGTTTGAATTGAGCTCATCCACATCACCCATGGCGTGCACGCGCAGGCTGTTTTTTGAGACGCGGGTGTTGTCGCCCAGGCCGGTGGTGCCGTTGTCGCCGGTGCGGGTTGCGATTTGGGAGAGTCGATTGGCCATGAGAAAACTTCCTGGGGAATGTGGCGCACGATGACGCCAAGCAATGAAATATGTCGTAACGGGCGATCATGCCAATGACGCAACAGCAGGCAAGAGCGCTGGAAAGCCCTTGAGCAATGGTTGCAATGGTGACAAGCTTGGCCAACGACCAGCAGCGCCTCCAGAAACAGCGTGATAAACGATCCGTCCAGCATTTTATGACCGGCTTTGAAATGCGCATCGTTCTGCGAGTGGCTGCACCAGCGCTGTCGGCCAGCGCGCATGCGCAGACCGCCCATGCGCCGACATCTGCCTGTAAGCCTGCGAGCCCCGACGGCAACGCGGGCAGCATTCCGCCCAACAAACCCAGCAGCAAGGATATTGCCGCAGCCTTCGGCAAGGCCGACGCCAACCACGATGGCCGGCTGGACAGCAAGGAGGTCGAGAAATTCCCGCCGGTGGTGCAGCGCTTTGACGTGCTGGATGCCCACCATGACGGCTTTGTCTCGCGCGATGAACTGGCAACTGTCTCGGGCTCGTAAGCTGGATTGAATTACCCGGCGGGCGGTATCTGCCGGGTAATTTGCGTAGTTAACCCGACTGGCTAAACCGGATAGACCTTAACGGGCCGCGTCGCCACCGGGAAGCCCGCCGCACCCAGCGTGTCGGCAATGGCCCGGTTGGTGTCAAAGTACACCTGCCAATAGTGGTTGGTATGGCAATGTGGCCGCACCGCCAGCTTCGGCCCAAATTCATTGAACTCCAGAATCTCTACATCCACGCCGGGCACCTTGGTGATGTTGGGTACCTGCGCCACGGCTGCCTTGAGCAGTGCGATGGCCTTGTGCACGTCGGCACTGCCGGCAAGCTGCGCGACCAGCTCGACGCGGCGGTGTGGATTGGCGGTGTAGTTTTTGATATCACCTCCCATCACCTTGCCATTGCCGACGATGGTCTTGACGTTGTCGGGCGTGTTGATGCTGGTGCCGAACAGACCGATCTCCAGCACCGTGCCTTCAACGCCGCCGGCCGTGACATATTCGCCCACCTTGTAGGGCCTGAGTACCAGCAGAAAGATGCCAGCTGCAAAATTGCCCAGCAGGCCGCTCCACGCCGCGCCAATTGCCACGCCCGCGCCCGCCACCAGCGCTGCAAAGCTGGTTGTCTCAACGCCGAAGTAGCCGAGGATGGCCACTACCAAAATAATGTTGAGCGCGACGTTGATGAAGCTCACCAGATAGCGCTGCACCGTCGGGTCTAATTCCTGCCGCGTCATGCCGGCGCCCACGAGACGCGTGACCAGATGGATCAGCCAGCGACCGATGATGAAGACGATGACGGCGCCTATCACCTTGAGCCCGAAGGCCACCAGAATCGGCTGGGCCTGGTCCATCCAGGTCGTGATTTTTGCTGAATCCATAGCGCTACTCCATAATGTTTGAAAACCTGCGCGATCTTAGGGGGCCGCTGGCGTCCTGTAAACCGCACGCGCCGACCGCAAAGCTTGCGTGGCCACAAACAATCGCTGTTGTGAAGTATTTTTGGAGACTCTCTGATGAACGCACCGCTGCCTGCCCACCTGCTGCCTGACATGGCTAAACGCGAAACGCCCGCCGCGCTTGTAGACGCGCTGAAAAGCCGCTTTTCTGACCGCTGTTCCACCGCCCTGGTAGTGCGAGAGCAGCACGGCCGCGACGAATCGTCTTTCGCCGCACCACCACCCGCAGCGGTGGTCTTTGCCGAAAGCACTCTAGAGGTCGCCGATGCCGTGAAGCTGGCCGCGCAGTACAACGTGCCGGTGATTCCGTTCGGTGTCGGCACCTCGCTTGAAGGCCACCTGCTGGCGATCCAGGGCGGCATCAGCATTGATGTGAGCCGCATGAACAAGGTGCTCTCCATCAACGCCGAAGACCTCACCGTGACGGTGCAGCCTGGCGTGACGCGCAAGCAACTCAATGAAGAAATCAAAAGCACCGGCCTCTTTTTTCCGATAGATCCAGGCGCCGATGCCACGCTGGGAGGCATGAGCGCCACGCGCGCCAGCGGTACCAACGCCGTGCGCTACGGCACCATGCGCGAGAACGTGCTGGCACTCCAAGTGGTCACCGCCAGCGGCGAAGTGATCCGCACCGGCACGCGCGCCAAAAAATCATCTGCAGGCTACGACCTGACGCGGCTGATGGTCGGCAGCGAGGGCACGCTGGGTGTGATTACTGAAGTCACCGTCAAGCTCTATCCGCTGCCAGAGGCCATCTCGGCCGCCATCTGCTCATTCCCCAGCATCGAGGCAGCCGTGCGCACCACGATTGAGGTCATACAGCTGGGCGTGCCGATTGCGCGTGTCGAGTTGATCGACCACAACACCGTGCGCATGGTCAACAAACATTCCAAGCTGACGCTGCGTGAAGAGCCTATGCTGCTGATGGAGTTTCACGGCACGCCGGGCAGTGTAAAGGAGCAGGCCGAGCTGGTGCAGGAGCTCGCCAGCAACCATGGCGGCAATGCCTTTGAATGGGCCAGCACACCGGAAGAGCGCACGCGCCTGTGGACGGCCCGGCACAACGCCTACTTTGCGGCCATCCAGTCACGGCCCGGCTGCCGCGCGATTTCAACAGACACCTGCGTGCCGATTTCACGGCTGGCCGATTGCCTGCTGGAGTCGGTGGCCGAGGTCGATGCCAGCGGCATCCCCTACTTTCTGGTCGGCCATGTCGGCGATGGCAACTTTCATTTTGGCTACCTGATAAATCCCGATGACCCTGCAGAACGCGCAGCCGCCGAAGTGCTGAACCACAAGCTGGTCAGCCGCGCACTGGCCCTTGAAGGCACCTGCACCGGCGAACACGGTGTCGGCCTGCACAAGATGGACTTTCTGGTGACCGAGGCGGGTGACGGGGCGGTGAACATGATGCGCACCATCAAACGCGCACTGGACCCGAAGAACATCATGAATCCGGGCAAGATTTTCTCGATCTAGTGCGTGCGCATCGCGTGACCCGTCCGCGAGCTAAAGTGACCCTCACAACTGCGCTGTTACGGCTGGTGCTGATGCTGCTGTTCGCCAGTCCCCCGACCTGGGCGGCTGACAGCTGCACATCGGTCGCGCTGATCAACAGCGCCCAGCGTTTGGCATCGGGTACGGCTCCAGTAGCCGTGCTGAATTCGCAACAAGTGACCCTGCCCGATACGCTGCCGCTACAGCTGCGCAGCGAACGGGTTCGCATCAGCTATGACATTGACGTCAGCAGTTGCGCCCAGGCATCGGCGCCTGCTCTGTGGTTGTTTCGGGTGGGTGCGCCCTACCGGGCAACTGTTGACGGGCAGCCGATGAGCCTGCTGAGCGCGCACATGCTGCGTAGTTCGGAGCTGCTGGCAGGTCGTCTTTTGCCAAGCCAACCTGGCATATACAACGGCCGTATGCCATCGCTTTTTGCACTGCCGCCAGGGGCCCATCGGGTCACGATTGAATTGCAGACACTGCCGTATATGCCGACGGGGGTGGGTCTGGCCCGGATAGGGCCCACCAATCTGCTCTTGCCAGTACATGCCGATGCTGTGGACGATATCGTCGCGCACGCTGACTCCGCTTCAGGTGTGGTGTTGGTACTGGGCGCGATGGCGCTGTTGCTATGGCTGCAGCGTCGGGGTGATCGCAGCCTGCTATGGCTGGCGGTGGCATGCGCTTCGTGGGGGCTACGCGGTGTGGCCTATTTTGGACACACCGTTTATGTGGCGGCACTGGCCTATGAGCAGTTCAATCCGCTAAATGTCCTGCTCACTTCTGCGGCCTTGGCGATGTCGGTCAGTTACCTCCTGGGTAGCCCCGACAGCCGCGACAGGCGCAATCTTGGTGTTATGACATTCTTGTGCGTGGCGGCCGTGCTGCTGGCCGCGATCAGCGGGTATGGCGCACTGGCGGCGCGGGCGCTCTGCCTGCTGAGCTCCTTTGTCATCGGTGGCGGCATGTTTTTGCGCATCTGGCAGGCGCGTGCCAGGCAAAGCCGTTGGCAGCTCGGGGTGCTGGCCGGGGGCTTGGCCCTTCTGGTGGCCAGCGCGGTGCACGACATGTTAATGATCACGGGCACCCTTGGCCCCGAGTCTCCAAGCTATCTGTTTTGGGGGTTTATTGCCCTGTTGATCGCGTTTGCGGGCATATCAGGCCAATACATCGTCAACACATTGAACCTTGCAGAGCGCAGCAATGACGAGTTGGCATTGCATGTACGCCGTAAAACGCACGAGCTGGAGCAAAGCTACCAGGCCTTGCGCGCCAATGAATTTTCAGCTGCACGCACCGAGGAGCGTGAGCGCATGGTGCGCGAGATGCATGACGGACTCGGTGCGCAGCTGATGACGGCGCTGCGCGGCATGGAGCGCGGCGCCCTGGGCAAGGAGCAGATTGCGCAGTCGCTGCAAGACGGGCTGGACGAGCTGCGTCTGCTGATGGACACCACCGACAACACCCAGCCACTGCAGACGGCGCTGGCCAATTGGCGCAACCGATGGGATGGTCGGCTGGCCGCGACCGGGCTGACACTGCAATGGACGCTGGGCGACGAGCTGGAACACATCGAGCTGCCCGGCGACACGGTGCTGCAGATCATGCGCGTACTGCAGGAGGCCGGCGCCAACATCGTCAAGCATGCGCAGGCGGGCGAAGTGGCTGTCAGTGCCGTGGTACAC
This sequence comes from Polaromonas sp., assembly GCA_025362825.1. Taxonomy (GTDB): domain Bacteria; phylum Pseudomonadota; class Gammaproteobacteria; order Burkholderiales; family Burkholderiaceae_C; genus Polaromonas. The sequence goes on from JANYFF010000249.1 coordinate 38,263, forward strand.
AGTGAGCCGGACGGTGGGCGCGGGCTGTTGCTGGAGATTACGGACGACGGTATTGGCCTGCCAGCCATTGATCCATCACGGCCCGGCCGCGGCATCCGCAACATGCGCCAGCGCGCCCGGCTGATTGGCGCCACGCTGGAGCTGATGGCTCGCCCCAACGGGCTGCAAGGCACCACGGTGCGCCTGCGGTTGCCATTGCCATTGCCATTGCCGCTTTCATCGTCACTTCCTTGAGAGTGCCGGCATCTATTGGCGCAATCCCGCTAGAATTGCTATTAATTTAATAGCAATAAACGCCTATTTTACGAAGGCCGCGGGCACTAATTGCCTGTTTTTTAAGGTTTTACCCAGCGGAACACGCCGTTGCCGGCTACCAGCCGTCATTGGAGGCAACGTTGAAGATAGCCTTGGTGACGGCGGTGAGTTTGGTGAGTTTGGTGAGCTCGAGCAGGCAGGACCTGTCGGTCCAACCGCGGATTTGTTGAAACCTCGCATGGCTCCCCGCCCGTTTTCAGTTTAAATACAGGGCTGAACGCCCACAGTTGCAGCCAGAAGCACAAAGGATAGCGATGTTGTACAGGCTCGGAGCACTGAACACCAAACCGCGGTTGCTGGTCAGCATCGCCATTCTTGTGGGCTTTGTCTCGGCCATCGTGGCCATGTTGCTGTGGCTTGATGCGGCAACCAACACCAGCGCGAAAGTGACACGGCTGCGCGCAGCCGGTTTTCAGCTCGCATTGGCACCCGATGGGCAGCCGCAAACCGGCCAGTGGGCGCGCGTTGCATTGCCGGACAACTGGAGCCGGCGAAGGCCTGACGCACAGGGCATTGGCTGGTACCAACTGACCTTTGACCTGCCTGAAACCACCCTGGGCTCTGAAGGGGTGGCATTGCACGTCAAGCGTTTGAGCATGACGGCAGAGTTCTATTTGAACGGCCATCTCTTGTCCCCGCCGATGCAGGTCGCAGAGCCCATGCTGCGCATGTGGAACACCCCTCAGTACCGGTCGTTGCCGCAGGACTGGCTCAGGCCGGGGGAAAACGAGATTCAGGTTCGACTTTTTTCGTACCATGACTACAACGGTGGACTGGGTGTGGTGGATATCGGCCCTGACGCTGAGATATATAGCCTGTACCTGCGCACGCTTTTCTTCCACTCTACCGCCAGTGCGTCAGCGCTTGTGGCGCTGTTCGTCATCGGCCTGTTGGCGCTAGCCATCGGCCTGCGGTTCTCACGCGACGGCTCGCCACTGTTCATGGGCATGTCGTGCATGCTGTGGTCGGCACGGTTGCTCAACGACTACGTGCAGTCCATCCCCGTGGGCTGGCAATGGTGGGGCTGGGTCACGCACTCACTGGGCGGCTGGGTGCCGCTGCTGATGCTGATGTATTGCCACCGCTACCTGCAGATCCAGCGCCGTGGCCTGGAGCGCTTCATGCTGATTTATACCGTCATCTGCACCGGGCTGATGGGGGCCTACCTGTTCTCGTGGATCAGCAAGGACGCGCTGGCGGTGATCTGGCTGCCCTTCAATATCGCCACCGACGTGTACATGCTGCACATCCTGTGGCGGCTGCTGCGCAGGTCGGTCAATGCGGCACCCTTCCTGCTGGCGATTGCGCTGGCGTTTTTTGTGGTGGCCGACCTGCATGACCGCGTTATCGTCACGGCCACGCTGGAACGCCTGGTGAGCTTTGACGCGACCTACTGGCGGCCGCTGTCTGGCGTGCTGCTGTCGTTTGCCTTTTGCCTGCTGGTGGCAGACCAGTTCATCGGCGTGGTGAATGAGGCCCGCAAGGGTGCGGCCGACCAGCAGCGCGCGGTCGCGTCAGAGCGCGAGCGCATCATGCGCGAGATGCACGACGGGCTGGGCGCGCAACTGATGACCGCCCTGCGCGGCATCGAACGCGGCGCCCTGGGCAAGGAACAGGTGGTGCAGTCGCTGCATGAGGGGCTGGACGAGCTGCGTTTGCTGATGGACAGTACCGACAACACCCAGCCGCTGCAGACCGCACTGGCCAACTGGCGCAACCGCTGGGACGGCCGGCTGGCAGCCACCGGGCTGACGCTGCAGTGGACGCTGGGCGATGCGCTGGAAGACATTGAGCTGCCTGGTGACACCGTGCTGCAAATCATGCGCGTGCTGCAGGAGGCCGGCGCCAACATCGTCAAGCATGCACAGGCCAGCGAAGCCGCCGTGAGCGCCCAGGTGCGTGCAGGTGCAAACGGCGTGCGCGCCTTTGTGCTGGAGATTGCCGACAACGGTATCGGCCTGCCATCACAGGACGCCTCGCGAGCGGGCCGCGGCATCCGCAACATGCGCCAGCGTGCGCAACAAATCGGCGCGACGTTTGAACTGATGGAGCGCAACGACGGCATGCCGGGCACCACAGTGCGGCTAAGCCTGCCGCTGGCCTGATTTCATTTCTAATTCCATTTCAAAATCATTTCTGTCCAGGCGTCGAGCCGCTGGCAGTGCTGTAGCACGACAAGGCGAGACGACAACAACAACGACAGGGGATGATTTGGAAGTGGAATCAGACGACCAGGCCGCGCCGCGCCGCTTCCATGGTCGCCTCGGCGCGCGAAGAGATGCCCAGCTTGCGGTAGATGTCGCGGATGTAGGTGCTGACAGTGTGCGCCGAAATGCCCAGCAGTTGGCCGACCTCGGGCACCTTGTAGCCCTTGGCGATCAGGCGCAACACATCGACTTCGCGCTCGGTCAAGGTTTTAGGAGATTCGGCCTGCACTTCGGGCCGGAAATGCTTGAGCACGCGCAGCGCAATTGACGGTGACAGCGCAAGCTCGCCGGAGTCGATACGGCGCAATTGTCCGGCCACCACTTCACGCGGCTGTGACTTCAGGATGTATCCGCTGGCACCGGCACGCAGTGCCGGAAAGACGTGGGCGTCATCGTCATGGATGGTTGCAACGATGACCAGTGCATCGGCGCGCGCCGCCACCAGTTCGCGAATCAGGTTCTCGCTGGTGCCATCGGGCAGGCCCCAGTCCACCAGCGCCAGCCCGTAGGTATAGCTGCGCATGCATTCACGCGCTTCTGCAAGGTTGGCGGCGGCATCCACGCGCCTGACGGCGGGCAAAACCTGCGGCAGGATTTCAGCCAGCCATTGGCGGGGCTCGTCGAGGTCTTCGACGATGAGTGCGCGTTCAAATGGCGAGGGTTGCATCATGACTGGAGTCTAGCCCTACCTACCGGCACCCTCAAGAGCGCAAGCACCGCATCGACTCCCCTGTTCAAGGGGGTCCCGGTACAAACTGGGGTCTTGCCAGGCGCAGCAGGCGGGAGGATTGACCGCATTGCGCGGTAAAAAGAAATCGCCGACAACAGAACCGCCAACAGGCCAGGTAGGCCGGTCTGGATTTACTTCTGGATATCACCCATCTTGCAGCCCTTGGACAGGAACATGCCGGTCAAGTGATCCTTGCGGGCCTGTGCCTGCTGGCCCTGCAGTGCCTGGTTTTGCTGCGCCGTCGCTGCCTGCTGCTGGGCCGCACCGCTGTTGGCGGCCTGCTGTGCCGTCGCGCCCTGGGTGATCTGCTGGGCGATGCCGCCAAACATATTGCCAAGGCCGCCGAATCCACCGAAGCTGCCGCCGCTGCGTGCGACCACATTGGCCAGCGCGGATTGCGCCACAGCGCCGGCCATCTGGCTGCCGGCATTGGCCGCAACGCTGTTGTCAGCAACTGCTGCGGGCGCTGCCTGGGCGGCACGGGCAATCACGCCATCCATCTGGATGATTTCGCCGTAGATCTGCTGGCAATTCAAATCGTTGTCGGTCACCTTGACGCGGTCGATCGTTTGCGCGAAGCCTGCGCCGCAGACAGCCAGCAATACGGTCAGTACAAGGGTGTTTTTCATAATGTCGCTCTTTCTGTGTGTTGAGAGGAAGGTAAAAATGATGGCGCCGGCCACCGCAGTCGAGGGCTTCATTGCCAGGCGATGGTCTGGGCGCAAGCGCTGGTCATGTCCAGGCCGGTCAGCGCGATACAAAAAAAAGGTGCAAAACGTAAAAGCATGATCGCTACCTAAATTACGATTGGTAACGATAAACAGAGACGGCAAAAACGTCACCCCCTTAATCAGGGTACCAGTCGCTGGCAAGCGCTCAAAAACGTGACTTATTTCACGTTTGCATGACCGCACAACCGGTCAATGAGGCCGTTCAGTTCATTCATGGAGGCGAACAGGATGGCCAGTTCGCCCATGTCTTCGCGGCGACTATTGCGTTTGTCCAACTTTTGATGCGCACCTCGACCCCGGCCATCAGCAGGTCTACTGGTTGCTACTCGAGGCAGCAGACATCGCAGGATTTCTTTTTGCTGGCTTTTGGCGGTTTGCGCAAGAACTTGGCGCTGAGGTTTCAACAAAATTTCCCGGCATGGTGGACAGCCAGATTCCAGTTCACCGTATTCAAATAGTCTGGCAGATACCCTATGCAGTTTGAGCTGGCTTCTGGCTCCAATTACAGTGGCTTACCAGGTTTTTTCTTCAAGTTTTCGGGCATGGTCAGCGTGGTTTGATCCCATCCTTCAATTTCAAGGATTTTCTTCAGGCACTCTTCCATCTGCTCGTGCGCCTTTGCGGTAGCCTGCGCAATAGTGTGGTGTACGAGTTTGTCATTGACAGAATCGCTGGCGCAATTTATCTGGTATTCGTATAGGTCGCGCAACTCAAATATGGCGCGGCAAACCTGCGCCGGACAAGCGCACTGGTACACCAACGCCTGGTCGATGACTTTGCTGAGCTGTGCAGGATTAAATTGCTCTTTCATTCGCGTTGCTCCGTTAGTTCTATTTAAGCTGCGGAAGTGGAAAACACGACACAGTCAACGGCCTTGTCAAAACCCCTGACCGAAACTCCCGACATGGCTTTTGGTGTCGGCGTCGTCACTTTCGCTGCCACATTGATACCGGTGGTGGCTACCACTTCGCCTGCGTTGGCCAAGCCGCACAAACGCGATGCCAGATGCACTGTCGCCCCGACAACATCGTATTGGCTCCTCTGTCCCGCTTGATTGGAATCGCCGATCAGCCCTGCCAGTACCAGCCCCTGAGCGATGCCAATGCCGAAGGGGAACTTTGAGTCGCTGTGGAGCGCTGCAAGTTCGAGGCCGCAACGCAGCGCAAGATAAGATCGCCCCATGCCCTTGAATACGGCCATTACACCGTCGCCTGTGTACTTGATTACCGAGCCTTGGTATTTTTGAACATGTCGGGTCTGGGTACTTAGCAACTGGTTCAGTTGCTCAAAGAATTCACGCGGAGGCATTTCTCTTATCAACTGGGACGAGCCTCGAATATCGGTAAAGAGTACAGCAGCTTCAAACATTTCAGCCTCGCTGTTACCGCCATGCTCGATAACTGGCAAAGCGCCTTCGGGCACAAGCATGGCCAGGCGTTCAATCCTGGTAGTCATCTCTCGAGAGTCTGCTTTAACCCTGAGAATTTCTTTCAAGGTCATAAAAAAGCGCTCGTCAGACAGCGGCTTTTCAATGACCACGTCGATACTCTGGGTTTGCGTTGCCCAAGCTCGAACAACCTTAAGTGCGGGACCAGGTGAAACGATGACGATCATTGCGGCCCGTGGAACCATCGACTTCAGAGTGCTGCAAACGGTAAGACTGTCAGGTCGGTCGAAATGAAAATTAAAGACCATCACATCTGGCTGACTGATCTCTAAAATTTTCGGCAACTCCAGGGTATTGGAGACCTGTTGAACATCGCAGAAACCACGGCCTGACAGGTCATCCAACAGCACTGACGATGTGTAGCTGTCGCTGTCGACAAGCAGGAGCCTGGAATTTTTCGTCATCTTTGGCTTCGAGGTTCCAGGACCGATAATTTTTGACTTTGTAGCGCCACTGGCCAGTTTCAAGGCTGCTCCAGCTCGCGATGCCAGGTTGATTTCACAAGCAATACCCGAAATTTATCTTAGCTTATTGACTCGGCCCTGTGAGATATGAACCGTTTGCCCTGAACCTGTCGAAGGGTTTCGCTGGCTCCGACAAGCTCAGCCCGAACGGAAATGAAGACGTCACCGGGCCGGACCAATAGTGAATCTTGCAGTCAGCTGCGAAG
>JANYFF010000282.1 GCA_025362825.1 Polaromonas sp.
TGTAGCAGCGCATCGAACCATTCGTCCAGGGTGTCAATCCGGGCCGGCGGAGCATTGCTCAGCTTTGCACTGCCGAAAACGCCTGCTAGGCTGGCCATTGCGGCTTTCTTCTATCGATGAAGGCCTGAGCGCCCTCCTGCGCTACCGGATGACTCATGTTGCAGGCCATGGACTGGCCAGCCAATTGGTAGGCCGCTTCAATGCCGGTTTCACGCTGCTTGTAAAAAAGTGCCTTGCCCATGGCAACGGCCTCTTTCGGCTTGAGGAGCAGGCTTTGTAAAAGTTTCTCCAGCTCGTCATCGAGTGCTTCAAGCGGAACGACCCGATTGACCAGACCGCGCTGACGCGCCTCGTCAGCTGTAATGAATTCACCGGTCAGCAGCATTTCCATGGCTTGCTTGGCCGGTATGTTGCGTACCAGAGGAACGCTCGGCGTTGCGCAAAACAGACCGACGTCGATGCCATTGACGCCAAAACTGGCCTGACTGGCAGCCACAGCCAGGTCGCATTGCGCCACCAGCTGGCAACCCGCCGCCGTCGCGAGGCCCTGCACCCTGGCGATCACCGGGACAGGCAGGTTCTGGATCGCCAGCATCATGCGCGTGCACTGGGCAAACAGCTTCTGGTAGTAAACGAGCTCCGGGTTGGCGCGCATTTCCTTGAGGTTGTGGCCAGCGCAAAAGGCCTTGCCTTCTGCGGCAATCACCACAACCCGGGCCGTGGCGTCCAGCGCAATAAAGTCCAGCGCCGCCTGCATGGCCAAAAGCATCTCACCGCTCAGCGCGTTGAAAGCCTTTGCGCGGTTCAGCGTCAGCGTATGGACGCCTCGCGCATCGCGGGTATGCAGCAGGACGGGCGAGAGTTCCGAAGGGGTCTCTTGTGTCATGGGTCGGACTTGCCTTAAAGATCGGCCAGCACGCGGATATGCGCCTCGACCGACCGCGCCAGCGCCTGCAGGTTGTAGCCGCCTTCAAGTGACGACACGATGCGCCCCTTTGAATATTTTTTGGCTACGTCCTTGATGCGCTGGGTGATCCATGCATAGTCCTGCTCGACCAGGCCCATCTGGCCAAGGTCGTCATCACGGTGCGCGTCAAACCCGGCACTGATGAAGATCATTTCAGGCTTGAAGGCTTCCAGCCGGGGCATCCATAGGGTGTCAACCAGTTCGCGGATCGCCATGCCTTTGGTATAGGCCGCGACCGGCAGGTTCAGCATGTTGGCGGCTGGATGGTCGGTGCCGCTGTACGGGTAAAACGGATGCTGGAAAAACCCGACCATCAACACTCGTTCATCCCCACTCAGGATGTCTTCGGTGCCGTTACCGTGGTGCACATCAAAATCAACAATCGCCACGCGTTTGAGTCCGTGGCGCTCCAGCGCATAGCGCGCTGCAATTGCGACACTGTTGAAAATGCAAAAGCCCATGGACTTGCTGTGACAGGCGTGGTGGCCCGGCGGGCGCACAGCACAAAAAGCGTTTTCCATTTCACCAGCGATAACACTGTCCGTCGCGGCAAGCACCGCGCCCGACGCGCGCAGCACAGCATTCCAGGTGTGCACATTCATCGAGGTATCAGGGTCAATCTGCGCATAGCGCGGCCCGCCCGCCGTGATGTCGTCGGCCAGTTGCAGGCCCAGTCCGTGAATCGCTGCGACCAGCATGCGGTCGTGTGCGAGTTCGATGTCGGTGATCGAAGCGAGCGGGGCTTCACGCCGGTCCAGCGCATCGCCTACGCCGCTGGCCAGCAGCCGGTCCTCGATGGCATCCAGCCGCTCCGGACATTCGGGGTGACCCGGACCCATTTCATGCTTTCTACAGTCCTGATGGGTGAAATAACCGGTAGCGTTCATGGCTTGAAAAATTTGGGTTAAGGTTACAGAACTTACTCACGAAGAAGTTCCCGATATGCATATCAAAGAAAAACTCCAAGCACTCTTAAATCAGCTTAACACGGTCATTGTCGGCAAACCGGCGCAGGTACAAGACTGCGTGGCTTGCCT
>JANYFF010000298.1 GCA_025362825.1 Polaromonas sp.
CGCGTGAACCGCGGCCGTCGGTGGCGATGCGGTTGGGTGCTACGCCCTGGCTGAGCAGGTAGTCGCGGGCTGCGTTGGCGCGCTGCACCGACAGCGGGTCGTTGACGGCATCTGACCCGGTGCTGTCGGTGTGGCCAATGATGGTGACCGTGGTCACCGGGTTCTGGTTCAGGCTGGTGGCGAAGTGGCCCAGGATAGGTACGAAATTCGGCTTGATGGCGGCACGGCCTACGTCAAACGACACATCGCTGGGGATGTCGAGTTTGAGGCGGTTGTCGGTGGTCTGGCTGACAGCGACACCTGTGCCAACGGTGGCTTTTTCCATCGCGGCCTTCTGGTCCTGCATTTTCTTGGACCAGACATTGCCGCCCACAGCACCAGCGACGCCGCCCAGCACCGCGCCAGTGGCCGCGCCGTTGCGGCCCCCGATCGCAGCGCCCAGCAAGGTGCCTGCAACCGCGCCAATGCCGGCGCCCTGTGCTGTGCCGCGGTCGCTTTCGTTCATGTTGGCGCAGCCGGATAGCAGACCAATCGACAGTGCGATGCAGGTCAGCGAGGAAATGATTGGTTTCACGGAAAACTCCTTTTATTGATGAAGTACGGGCTGCAAGCGACAAAGTGGCCTGACTGGCCCTCGAATTCTGAAGGGTAACGCAACTCTAGAGCCCGAACTGTAGGGCAATGGCGCAAATTATCTGGCTTGAGGCGTGTCAGCAGGCTTCACGGACAGCCTTTAAACTCGGGAGCTGGCCGGGCTACCGGGGCTTATCGGGTCTATTGGGCCTGTGACTTGTCCGCGATCCCCGGACCCATCAACACCCGCACAGATTTTTACAAATACAGACATGAATAAAGTTCAATTAGGCTCCAGCGACTTGTACGTCACGCCGATTTGCCTCGGCACCATGGTTTTTGGCGAGCAGGTAGACGAGCCCACCTCGCACGCCATCCTGAGCCACTCGCTGGAACGCGGCGTCAATTTCATCGACACGGCCGAGATGTACGCGGTGCCGCCGCGCGCCGAGACCTTTAATCTGACCGAAAAAATCATCGGTAACTGGATCAAAAAGAACCCGGCAGCCCGCGACAAGCTGGTTATCGCGACCAAAATAGCAGGCCCCTCGCGCGGAATGCCATGGGTGCGCGGCGGTAGCAGCAATTTGACGGCTGAAGACATCATCGCGGCGTGCGAAGGCAGCCTCAAGCGCATGAACATCGAGACCATCGACCTCTACCAGATCCATTGGCCCGTGCGCCACGTGCCCATGTTCGGCAACATGTACTACGAGCCCAAAAATGAAAACGTGGGCGGCAGCAGCATTGAAGTGCAGCTGCGCGCCATGCACACGCTGGTCAAGGCCGGCAAGGTGCGCGCTATAGGTCTGTCCAACGAAACTTCCTTTGGTGTACATGAGTTTGTGCGCGTGGCCGAGCACCATGGCCTGCCGCGTATTGCCACGGTGCAAAACAATTACGGGCTGCTGGCCCGCACGGTAGAAAACGGGCTGGACGAAACCATGCACCGCCTGGGCGTGTCGCTGCTGCCGTATTCGCCGCTCGCCTTTGGCCTGCTGACTGGCAAGTACGATGAATCCGGCTTGAGTGGCGAAGGCGCACCCAAAGATGCCCGCCTGGGCAAATTCGAGTCCACTCGCAAGCAGCGGTGGGGTCGTCCTGATGCCCTCAAGGCCGCGCGCCGCTACAACGCACTGGCAAAAGAAAACGGCATGACGCCCGCCCAGATGGCCCTGGCGTTTTGCTACACCAAGTGGCAGGTGGCGAGCACCATCATCGGCGTACGCACGCTGGAGCAGCTGGATGAAAACATCAATGCCTGGGGCACCACGCTGTCGCCGGAAGTGCTGACAGAGATTGACAAAATTCGCTGGGAGATCCGCGACCCGGCGCAGTGATAAACATGACCCTCCCCCGAAGCGCTTTCAGCGCCTCCCCCACAGGGGGCGCCACCTGCGGCCCGGCAAAGCCGGTTCCGCGCTGGCCCTGGTAAAGAGTTCATCCATGAGCAAGAAAGATCACGTCAGCGAGACCCCCGCGACGCAGTTGCTGAAAGCGAATAAGGTGGTTTTCACCGAGCATCCCTACGAATACCTGGAGTATGGCGGAGCCCAGCACAGTGCAGAGGTTCTGGGCTTTGATCCGTTCACCGTCGTGAAGACGCTGGTGATGCAGGATCAGGACGCCAAACCGCTGCTTGTGCTGATGCACGGCAACCGCAAGGTGTCGACCAAAAACCTGGCGCGGCAGATTGGCGCTAAATCGGTTGAGCCCTGCAAGCCCGAGGTGGCCAACCGGCATAGCGGCTACCTGGTTGGCGGGACCTCGCCCTTTGGCACGCGCAAGGCCATGCCGGTGTATATCGAGGAAACCATTCTGGCTTTACCTAAAATCGCGATCAACGGCGGGCGGCGCGGTTATCTTGTCGGACTTGATCCGCAGGTCTGTGTCACATTGCTGGGTGCAAAATCGGTGCAGTGCGCACTGGCCGACATGGCCGCCTAGCCTTCGCGTCATACAACTACAAGGAGATCGGTTTTGAACTATCTGCATTCAGGCATTGCGGTGCTGCTGGCGTATCTGCTCGGTTCGCTGTCATTTGCGGTGATCGTCAGTCGGCTCATGGGCCTGAAGGACCCGCGCAGCTATGGCAGCAACAATCCGGGCGCGACCAATGTGCTGCGCTCGGGCAACCGGAAGGCCGCTATCCTGACGCTGTTGCTTGACGGTCTCAAGGGCTGGCTGCCGGTGGTGTTGATCAAGTGGTTTGGCGCCGATTACGGCATGGACGATGCCACGGTAGCCGCGGCCGGCTTTGCGGCCTTTATCGGCCATTTGTTCCCGGTTTTCTTCAAATTCAAGGGCGGCAAGGGCGTGGCCACTGCAGCGGGCGTGCTGCTGGGCATTGACTGGGTGCTGGGCCTGGCGACGCTGGCGACCTGGCTGATCGTGGCGTATTTTTCGCGCTATTCGTCAGTGGCGTCGATGGCCTGCGCCGCATTTGCGCCGCTGTTCTACCTGATGGGTGACCGCGTGGCCTGGTACGCCGAGCGCAGCATATTGCTGGCGATTTTTGTGATGAGCATGCTGCTGGTCGCGCGTCATCGCGAGAACATCAACAAGCTGATGCAGGGCAAGGAATCGCAACTCGGATTCGGCAAAAAAACTGCGAAGAAATAATTCGCGGCGCAAGGTGGCGCCCGGCAGATTCAGTAGCGTTTGACCAGCGTCATCTGGTCGTTGTCGCGCGTCATCTGAAAGCGCGTCAGGTAGCTGTTGCCCAGCAGCATGAAGGGCATGGCCTGCGGCGTCACCACCGCGTCAACGTCATAGACCTCTACATCGCTGATACGCACTGACGCCAGCTTGACCCGGTAGCCCTGGGCCATGCCATTGGCGGTAGACATGTTCACCGGCTGGCCGCTTTTGTAATTGATGCCGGCGCGTTCTGCGTCTACCGAACTCATGGCAATCGATGTGGCGCCGGTATCCACCATAAACTGCACCGCCTTGCCGTTGATCTGCCCCGCGGTCATGAAGTGGCCGCCGCTGCCCGCCGTCAGGACGATGCGCGTGCCTTTGGCTCCACCGCCACCGCCCATGCTGACAGGTGCCTCGCCGACGCGCAGGGTCATGCGCTTGCCCGATTGCTCGATGATGGCCTGGTCGCCGCTGGTTGAAATCACCTTGACGCCCTGGTGTGTCTCGCCTGCAGCCACGCTCTTTGGTGCGCTGCCGTCCACCACCAGCAGCGCCTTGCTTCCCAGCATGCCGGCCAGCGCGACGGATTCTGCGTGGGCCGCAGCGCCGGCAAGGCAAAGCGCTGTGAGCAGGATGCTGACGCTGCGGGCATGGAGCTTCATGTGTTCAGTCGCGAAAGTTGTTGAAACCCAGCGGGAAATCCGTGTTCTCGGATTTGATGAGTGCCATGGCCGCCTGCAGGTCGTCGCGCTTGGCTCCGGTGACGCGCACCTTGTCTTCCTGGATGGCAGCCTGCACCTTGATCTTGCTGCCCTTGATGAGTTGCTGGATTTTTTTGGCCAGCTCGCTTTCGATGCCGTTGCGTACCTTGGTCACCTGCTTGACCTTGTCGCCGCCGATTTTTTCGACCTTGCCGATGTCCAGGAAGCGAACATCGACGCCGGCCTTGGTCAGCTTGTTGCGCAGCACGTCGTTGATCTGGTCGAGCTGGAAGTCGCTGTCGCCAATCAGGATGATGTCCTTGTCCTTTTCCTTCAGCTCTATCGATGCCGAGGTGCCCTTGAAGTCAAAGCGGGTGCCGATTTCCTTGCCGGTGTTTTCAACGGCGTTTTTAACCTTGACCAGTTCGGCCTCGAGCACAGTATCAAAAGAAGGCATGATTTTCCGTATTTCAGGTGAGAAGACCCGTGCAGGCGGGTGAGACAATCCAATGATGTTAGTCGAGAAAAACGTTCCGCTCCAGTCTTTCAACACCTTTGGCATCGTCGCCAAGGCGCTCAGCCTTGTGCGCGTGCACAGCGAAGCCGACATCGCCCAGGTGCTGGCCGACCCTGCGCTGCGCGGCACGCCGGTGTTTGTGCTGGGCGGCGGCAGCAACATCGTGCTGACCGGTGATGTCAGGCCGCTGGTGCTCAAAGTCGAGATCATGGGCAAACACCTGCTCAGGGAGACCGACAAGGCCTGGATCGTCGAGGCCGGCGCCGGCGAAAACTGGCACGACCTGGTCGCCTGGACCATTGAAAACGGCTACCCCGGGCTTGAAAACCTGGCGCTTATTCCCGGCACGGTGGGCGCATCGCCGGTGCAAAACATTGGCGCCTACGGTGTCGAGCTGCAAGACCGCTTTGAATCGCTGGACGCGGTGGACCTGACGACCGGCCAGACTTTTACGCTGGATGCAGCGCAATGCGCCTTCGGCTACCGTGACTCTGTCTTCAAGCACCAGAGCATTGGCACGGCGGCCGGCAAGCCCGGCTTTGGCCTGGAAGGCAAGGCACTGATCACGCGGGTGCGTTTTGCCTTGCCGAAAAACTGGAAGCCGGTGCTCGGATATGCCGATATCGAGAAAAAAATAGCTCAATATGGCCGGGAACCGGCGTCAATCCAGCCGACTGCGCTACAAATTTATGAGTGGATCTGCGAAATCCGCCGCGCCAAGCTGCCCAACCCGGAGGTCATCGGCAACGCCGGCAGCTTCTTTAAAAACCCGACCGTCTCGGCCGAGCAGTGCGCTGACATCATCCAGCGCGAGCCCAAAATCGTCCACTACAAGCTGGCCGACGGCTCGGTCAAGCTGGCCGCCGGCTGGCTGATCGACGCCTGCGGCTGGAAGGGTAAGCACATCGGCAACGCCGGCGTCTATGAGCGGCAGGCGCTGGTGCTGGTCAACCGCGGAGGCAAGTCAAACCCAGTCACAGGCGGCGAAGTCATGACGCTGGCCAAGTCCATCCAGACCAGCGTGTATGAGCGCTTTGGTATCCGACTGGAGCATGAGCCGGTGGTGGTTTGATGGCAGGCCCGGGAAAGGCGCTCGGGGGTTAAACAACAAAGCCCGCCAAGCGTTCACTTGGCGGGCTTTTTATTAGCAATAAGTCAGTTCTGACTTACTTGCCCAACTTCAAAAAGTCTTCCCCCTTGCCCAACTCCAGCATCCCGGCATTGGAATAAATCCCCAGCTTGGCGCGGGTATCGGTGATGTCCAGATTGCGCATAGTCAGTTGACCAATGCGATCCAACGGCGAGAACGGCGCGTCTTCGACCTTTTCCATGCTCAGGCGCTCAGGCGCGTAGGTCAGGTTGGGTGATTCGGTGTTCAAAAGCGAGTAGTCGTTGCCGCGGCGCAGTTCCAGCGTGACGGTGCCGGTGATGGCGCTGGCGATCCAGCGCTGCGCCGTCTCACGCAGCATGATGGCCTGGCTGTCGAACCAGCGGCCCTGGTATAGCAGGCGGCCGAGCTTGCGGCCGTTGTCGCGGTATTGCTCGATGGTGTCTTCGTTGTGAATGCCCGTCACCAGCCGCTCGTAGGCGATGAACAGCAGCGCCAGGCCGGGGGCTTCGTAGATGCCGCGGCTCTTGGCTTCGATGATGCGGTTTTCGATCTGGTCGCTCATACCCAGGCCGTGGCGGCCGCCGATTTCATTGGCCTTGAGGATCAGGCTTACCAGGTCGGGGTAGTGCACGCCGTTCAGCGCAACGGGGCGGCCTTCTTCAAATGTCACGCTGACTTCTTCGGCCTTGACGACGCAGTCGTCTTTCCAGAACGGCACGCCCATGTTGGGGTTGACGATCTTGATGCCGCTGTTGAGGTTCTCCAGGTCTTTGGCTTCGTGCGTTGCGCCCAGCATGTTGCTGTCGGTGCTGTAGGCCTTCTCAGCGCTCATCTTGTAGCCAAAACCGTTGGCCGTCATGAAGGCGCTCATCTCGGCGCGGCCGCCCAGTTCGTCGATGAACTGTTGGTCCAGCCAGGGTTTGTAGATCTTCAGGGCGGGGTTGGTCAGCAGGCCGTAGCGGTAAAAGCGCTCGATGTCGTTGCCCTTGAAGGTGGAGCCATCGCCCCAGATGTTCACGTCATCCTGCTTCATCGCCGATACCAGCATCGTGCCGGTCACTGCGCGACCAAGTGGGGTGGTGTTGAAGTAGGTGACGCCGGCGGTGGTGATATGGAAGGCGCCGCTCTGCAGCGCGGCGATGCCTTCAGCAGCGAGCTGTGGGCGGCAGTCGACCAGGCGG
>JANYFF010000305.1 GCA_025362825.1 Polaromonas sp.
CCTTCACCCGCTGCGCCTCTGCGGTAGTGACGCCGTCGCGCGCACCCGTGTCGACCTCTACGCGCTTGACCCATTCATTGAGCGTCTGCGGAGTTCGGTCACCTTCAGGCTCTACTCGCTAGTAAGCGGGGTAAGTTTTCCTTTGACGACTTCATCAAGAGCCGCAGCGCCTACGCGGCTGACGCGCAGCTTGCGCATGAAGAACAAGTCGTCGCAAAGGAATTGGAGGAACAGCAATGCCAGATGCGTGACATGAAGGGCGAGCTCAAAGATATTAAGGAGACCCACGATTCAGAGTCCCCAATAACGGCTTTTCGCGACAACTTTCGGCAAAGCTTGGTTGAACTTGACGTGGAGGCTCCAGAGGGCGGTGTTGAAAAATGGACGCTGGCGAAACGCCCCTCAGATTCCGGAAGCCGGCATGCTCGGAGCATCATTGCTTACTACGCTGCGCTCTGGCGAACCATAGCCGGCGGCGGCAATTTGCCCAGTCCTCTCGTCATCGATTCCCCCAACCAGGGAGCACAAGACAAGAAGCGCCTGCAATCGCTTCTCACCGCCATTGCTGCCAACGCGCCTGCCGGCGCTCAAGTAATCCTGGCACATGAAGAGAATCCTGCGGTGTTCCAAGCGGACCTTGTTCACGAGCTTTCTGACGACAAGCGACTTCTAAACTCCGTCGACTTCACGCGCGTCGGTCCGCAGATGTTTTACTACGTTGAGCAGGCGCGCGCGGCCCTTGCCGGGGCAACTGCGATTCAGCCCGATGAAGAATTGGGAAATTTACGAGATGCGGACGAAGAAATTGAATAAGTTTCTCTACGGCTGAAAGCGCCCTTTGCAAGCGCTGCAGCTTAGAGGCGTTCTATCAAGGACTTGACGCCGGCCACCATCTGCGTCACGAGGAAGTCCACCGTCATCACGGTTGCAACCTGGGTGCCGGGGTAATAAGGGTACTTACCGGACAGGGGATGAAGTAAGGCAGTGCATCTTGTGGATGACTTTCTTCCCTTCCGCAATCCGATGTGCATCTTCAGTCCACGAATTTGCCATGCATGGACAGATTGGCATGGACATGCCCCACGGTAATGCGCGGGCAACAATGGCTGGGGTGAAAGTTGACGGCGTATTGTTTGTTACCGAAATGAGGCTAATTGCAGTTCACGCTGACGAAGAACCCATTTTCGCGGCGGCCGGATGCTCCCGAGATTTTGTCCTTAGAGACGTATGCAGAGACGGCCCTTCAAAAGGTAGCTTGACAGAAATCAGCAAGATTCCGAATGGCCAAGATGGAGACCTTGATGTCTCTGACTCTGAGTGGAAAGCGATAGAGCCGACGCTTCTTAAAGGTCAACGACGACTCGGGGAGACAATTAATCAGCGGCATTTGTTTGATGCTATTACGAACAAAATCAATTTTGGTACAAGTTGGCGAAAACTGGTCCCCAAGTCCGCCACGGGCAACAACGCACGTTTCGCTGAGCGAAGTTGGCGTTCCCGAGGAACACTTTTGCCATCACTGGAGATTCTGAGGGCGATGCGCACCTGATACGAAGTAGTGCATCAAAGCCTCAATTCCAACACTCAAAAATTACGCACCGTTAACGGTGCGTTTTGCATTTCTGGACCACAGTTCAGACATCGAAAGTTTGAGGATTTCAACGAACTTTTGGCAAAGCAGAACTTTAATGTCACCGCAGTTTTCAATCAGTTTCTGTCAGAGCAAACGTTTAATGTCATCGGCAATGTTCTGAAAAGGCGAAAAGCCTTATGAATCAACGATTTTCCGGAGCAGAACTTTTATGTCAGCCACCAGCGCTCGATGGCGTTCTGGTCGCCAACGACCAGCGCAGCCAGCACCCCCGCCAGCTTGCGGTCATCAATGCGCTCGAATATCGCTTCGCGCACCAACTGCCGGGCGCGCTCTACCGGGTGCGCCCAGGATGACGCCAGCTTTCTGGGCGGCGTGTCTTTAGGCCCGGACCGCACATAACCGGTGGCCTGCAGGCCCTGCTCCCAGAGCCACAACTCGTAGTCGAAGCCATGCGGGTTGCTGTTGCCATGTGGCGCCTTCAGTCGCACGGTGATCTCCCAGCGTTCCCCGGCGCGAAGGGTTTGCGGCTGGCGCTGCTGCTCCAGCGAGAATTCAGGCTGCTCGCCGCTTTCCATGTCAGGCATTAACACGGGTGCTGCAGGAGGCGATGTTTTGCTCACCTTGGCACCAAATCCCGCATACCAGCCGAGAAAAACCTGCGGCGGCAGGCGCACCAGCTGGCCATCCATCCGGGCAGACGCCACCTCAAACCGGAAGCGCACGCCCTCTTCACCAAACTGCGGCATCGCCAGGACCTGGCCGGTCACTAGGATGTCCTGCCCTTCCAGAGCCGGGTTGAGCGCGTTGGCCTGAAACAGCGTGGCCCTGACGCCGGTCAGCCCAAATCCCAGCGCGGCGGAGGCTAGCAAGGCCAGGATCACCGCCGCGCCATGGCCGCGCCGGTAGTGCAGCAGCCCGGCAAGGATCAGCGCTGAAGCAGCGCCCAGAAAACCGTAAACAGACAAGGCAAACAGCGTAGCTTGCTGCAACTGCAAGGCCACGCCAGCTACAAACCCCACCAGAATGCCGCCCAGAAGCCGGGCGGCCAAAAACTGGCCGACTGGGGCGAATGGTGTTGCTGGTGAGATGTCGTCCTCCACAAAGCGCCTTTATTATTGTCATGCCCATGCAATCGGGCTGCCTGTTCAACGGGTGGACCCCGGATTTAGCCGACAGCAACCGCTTTGGCGCAGCTCTTGCTTGTACCCGAATATTGAAAATCGTTGGCGTGAATCAAACGCAGGGTAAGCTCTTTACCATCGTCCGTCACCCGCGCCAGCCCGGCTATTGTTGCCTTGTGCCTGTTAAAACCTGAAAAAGCGAGACCGCCTTGTCCATCCACGTAGCCCTCAGCCACATCACCCATTACAAGTACGACCGTCTCGTCACCCTGGGGCCGCAGATTGTGCGATTGCGCCCCGCGCCGCACAGCCGGACACAAATACTGTCCTACTCCCTGAAGATCGAACCGGCTGACCATTTCATCAACTGGCAGCAGGACCCGTTTGCCAATTACCAGGCCAGGCTGGTCTTCCCGCAGCCGACGCGCGAATTCAAGGTCACGGTGGACATGGTCGTCGACATGGTGACGCTAAACCCGTTCGATTTTTTTCTCGAGCCCGAAGCCGAAGAATTTCCCTTCAAGTATTCGGAGCCCATGGCCCGCGAGCTGGCGCCCTATCTGGTCACCGAGCCGGCCACACCGCTGTTGCAGGCTTACCTCGACAACATCGACCGTACACCGCGCCGCACCAATGATTTTCTCGTCAGCGTCAACCAGAAGCTGCAATCCGACATCAAGTATTCCATCCGCATGGAGCCCGGCGTGCAAACGCCTGAGGAAACCCTTAGCCTGGCAGTCGGATCCTGCCGCGATACGGGCTGGTTACTGGTGCAGTTGCTTCGCCACATGGGCTTGGCCGCGCGCTTTGTGTCCGGCTACCTGATCCAGCTCAAGGCAGATGTCAAGTCGCTCGACGGCCCCAGCGGTACTGAAGTTGATTTCACCGACCTGCACGCCTGGTGTGAAGTATTTTTGCCGGGCGCGGGCTGGGTTGGACTGGATCCAACCTCTGGCCTGATGGCCGGTGAAGGTCACATTCCGCTGGCCTGTACACCCGAGCCATCAAGCGCAGCCCCAATTGAGGGCGGCGTAGACGAATCCGAGGTCGAGTTCTCCCACCACATGGGTGTGCAGCGGATTTACGAATCGCCGCGGGTCACACAACCCTACACCGAAGACCAGTGGGCACGCGTGCTGGCTCTTGGCGAAGCCGTGGACCGCGACCTCGTCAGGGACGACGTACGGCTGACGATGGGTGGCGAGCCGACCTTTGTGGCAACCAACGACCGCGACGCCGCCGAGTGGAATATTGACGCACTCGGCCCGACAAAACGCGGCTATGCGACCGAACTGGTGCAAAAACTGCGGGCCGAATACGGCCAGGGCGGGTTTCTGCATTTCGGCCAGGGCAAGTGGTACCCGGGCGAGCAGTTGCCGCGCTGGGCATTGAGCATTTTCTGGCGCAAGGACGGCCAGCCGGTCTGGAAGAATCCTGCGCTTTTTACCAATGAAAGCGAGCCCTGCAATTACACGGCTGAAGACGCCGCCCGTTTCACGGCAACGCTGGCCAGCATGCTGGGCCTGTCGCCCGACTACATCACGCCGGGCTTTGAGGACGTCTGGTACTACCTCTGGCGCGAGCGCCGTTTGCCCGTCAATGTCGATCCGTTTGACGCCAAATTGGACGACGCGATGGAGCGCGAGCGCCTGCGTCGGGTCTTCATGCAAGGCCTGGACTCTGTCGTCGGGTATGTCCTGCCGCTGAAGGCCCGTGAAAGCATTCCCGGCTCCAGCAAACCGCTGGCCGGCCCTGCATGGACCACCGGGCCGTGGTTCTTCAGGGACGAGCGCATGTACCTGATGCCCGGCGATTCACCCATGGGTTACCGCCTGCCACTGGACTCCGTGCCATGGGTGTCCAAAACAGATTTCCCCTACATGATCGAGTCGGATCCGTTTGCACCGCGTGATGCCCTGCCGGCAGCAGCCACGCTGGCAGACCGGTACACCGCGACTGGTCCCGCAGCCAGTGCGGCCGCCAGCCGCGTAGAGCAATATCTGGCCAGCCATACCAAAGGTGTGCCGCCACGTTATGAAGCACGCCGTGTGATGCAGCCAACCTCGACCGCGGCCGCGCCGATATCGCAAACCGTGGATTCGTCAACACGTGCGCCCAACGCCTTTGAGTCGGCAGCCTGGCTGACGCGCACGGCGCTTTGCGTCGAGGTGCGTGACCCGACGCGTGCCAACGGACCGAAAGATCCCAAAGCCAAAAAAGAAGCCGACGCAAAGGCAGCCGGCAAGACCAGCATGGGCCACGCCGAAAACGGTGCGATCTATATTTTCATGCCGCCGATGGAACGCCTTGAAGACTACCTCGACCTGCTGACAGCGGTCGAAGCTACGGCGCAGGCGTTGAACCTGAAGATCGTGCTCGAAGGCTATCCGCCACCGCGTGATCCACGCCTGAAAATGCTGGCCGTCACGCCTGATCCGGGCGTGATCGAGGTCAACATTCACCCGGCGTACAACTGGGGCGAGCTGGTGGCGCACACAGAGTTTCTCTACGACATCGCGCACAAAACCCGCTTGTCGGCCGAAAAATTCATGACCGATGGCCGCCACACCGGCACCGGTGGCGGTAACCACTTTGTCTTGGGCGGCGCGACGCCGGCCGACAGCCCCTTCCTGCGCAAGCCGGAAGTGCTGGCCAGCCTGGTCGCTTACTGGCACAACCATCCGTCGCTGAGTTATCTGTTCTCGGGCATGTTCATCGGCCCGACCAGCCAGGCCCCACGGGTTGATGAGGCCCGCAACGACCAGTTGTACGAGCTTGAAATCGCCATACGCGAGATCACCATCAACCGCGAAAAATACGGTCAGGACATGCCGCCGTGGATAGTTGATCGCACCCTGCGCAACATCCTGGTGGACGTCACCGGTAATACGCATCGCAGCGAGTTCTGCATCGACAAGCTCTATTCGCCCGACTCATCAACCGGCCGGCTCGGCCTGCTGGAACTGCGCGCCTTTGAAATGCCGCCGCATGCCCGCATGAGCATTGCCCAGCAGCTGCTGCTGCGCGCGCTGGTGGCCCGTTTCTGGAAAAAGCCCTACCTTGGCGCCACCAACCGCCTCACGCGATGGGGCACCGAGCTTCACGATCGCTTCCTGCTGCCAAGCTTTGTGCGCATGGACTTCAAGGACGTGCTGACCGAATTGAACGAAGCCGGCTACGGCTTTGACATGGCGTGGTTTGAGCCGCATTTTGAGTTCCGTTTCCCGATGATCGGACAAGTCAAGGTCAACAGCATCGAACTGACGCTGCGCAGTGCCCTGGAGCCCTGGCATGTGATGGGCGAGGAAGGCTCTTCATCCGGCACCGCGCGCTATGTGGATTCATCGCTTGAACGCGTTGAAGTGCGCGTGACGGGACTCAACGACAACCGTTATGTCGTGACAGTCAATGGCCGCGCCCTGCCGCTGCAAAACACCGGTACGGTGGGTGAATATGTGGCTGGCGTGCGCTACAAGGCATGGAATCCACCGTCCTCGCTGCACCCGTCCATCGGCGTACACGCGCCCCTGACCTTCGATATCGTGGACACCTGGATGGAACGCTCTTTGGGTGGCTGCCAGTACCACGTCGCGCATCCGGGCGGCCTGAGCTATGCAAGCCTGCCGGTCAACTCCTATGAGGCCGAAAGCCGCCGCCTGACGCGCTTTTTGCAAATGGGCCACACGCCCGGCAAGATGCAAGTCGCCCCAGCACAGCCGAGCCGCGAATTCCCGTTCACGCTCGATTTGCGTTAACACAACATACGCAGGCACATTGGCACGACACGTAGCCAAAGGACATGGCTTGTCGGCCTGTGCCCACTAGAATGGAAAGTCCCGCCCGCGAAGGTCGGGCATTCTTTTTTGATGCTTTGGAACTGGCTGCACGCAAGCAGGCCCGCCAGCAATTTGCGCACTTTTGGGCTACGTGGAAAACAACAACAAATCACTGTTTGCGGCCGACTCGCTGGAAGCACCTGCGGGTATGGCGTCCGCGTTGGCGCCGCAGGCGTCCCCCGGTCATTTTGATGAGCTGCGTGGCCGCACAGTAGCCCGGCCGACCCTGCTCGCGTCGGCCCCACAAAGCCAGTCGCAGTCCCAATCACAGTCCTCTTCACCCTTACCCAGCCTGTCACTTGCCGGGGTAGAGCCCGTTATTACGGCCCACAAGGCGATCATCACGAACCCGATTGAGGCTGTCGCTGCAGACTCGAAAGACCCGCCGCTTGCAACGCCCTGGACAACGTTTTTCAACCTCCTCGGCAGCGAGGGCTTTCATGACCTGAACCGCCGCACGGCCAACCTGCAGCGGCAGGTGCGCGACAACGGTGTGACCTACAACGTCTATGCCGATGCCGACGGCCCGCAACGCCCGTGGTCGCTGGATCTCTTTCCGCTGATTATTTCGCCGCAGGACTGGCGGCAGATTGACACCGGCATACAGCAACGCGCCAGGCTGCTTAACCATGTCATGGCAGATGTTTACGGGCCGCAGACGCTGCTGTCAAAAGGCCTGCTGCCATCGGCACTTGTGCAGGGCCATCCGGGATACCTGCGTGCCATGCAGGGCGTGCGCCCTGCCGGCGGCGTTTACTTGCACATTACAGCGTTCGACCTGGCCCGCGGGCCGGACGGGCGCTGGTGGGTGGTGTCCCAACGCACACAAGCCCCCTCAGGCCTCGGTTATCTGCTTGAAAACAGGCTCACCATTTCGCTGCTGTTCCCGGAGGCCTTCCGCGAAATGCGGGTGCAGAGATTGGCCGCGTCGTACAAGGCCTTGGTCGATGGCATGAAAGCGGCGTGTACTACGGCCAACCCACGCATCGCCCTGCTCAC
>JANYFF010000306.1 GCA_025362825.1 Polaromonas sp.
TATCGACCACATACGCCGCAGCGAGCTGACCATGACGGTGACCGGGCCCGAAGTACCAACGCCGTTTGTTATGACGGGCGGCAGCTCCCTGAGCCTGATCAGCCGCGATCCGCTCGACCTCGTGGCGCAGGCGATCGGCAAAAACCACCAGTACCCCGACGGCTTCATGCTGTTTCTGGGCACCATGTTTGCACCGACCCAGGACCGGCACGGCCCGGGCCAGGGCTTTACCCATGTGGTGGGCGATGTGGTGGTGGTGTCCACGCCGCAACTGGGCAGCCTGGTCAACCGTGTCACCACTTCTGACAGGGCCACACCTTGGACTTTCGGCATCACCGCCCTGATGAAAAGCCTGGCGCGGCGCCGGCTTCTGTAACTCTTGTTTATTGCTATGCACACTTCAGCACTTGTCCTGTTTTCGGGCGGTCAGGACTCCACCACCTGCCTGGCACTGGCGCTTTCAAAATACGAACGCGTTGAAACCGTTGCGTTCGACTATGGCCAGCGGCACATCGTCGAGCTGGAGGCGCGGCTCAATGTGCTGCGTGAGATCAATGCGCTCTTTCCGCAGTGGGCGCACAAGCTCGGTGAAGACCACCTGCTTGACCTGGCGGTACTTGGGCAGGTCAGTGATACCTCGCTGACACGCGACGTGGCTTTCAAGATGGAAAGCTCGGGACTGCCCAATACCTTCGTGCCAGGCCGTAACCTGCTGTTTTTGACGCTGGCGGCTGCGCTGGCCTATCGGCGTGATTTGCAGGTGCTGGTTACCGGTGTGTGCGAGACTGATTTTTCAGGTTACCCGGATTGCCGCGACGACACTATCAAGGCCATGCAACTGGCGCTGTCGCTGGGCATGGACAAGCGCTTCCTGATCGAGACGCCGCTGATGTGGATAGACAAGGCCGAAACCTGGGCTCTAGCGCAAAGCCTGGGTGAAAAATCCGGGACACCGAACGGCGGCGAAGCACTGGTTGAACTGGTCATCGAGCACACCCACACCTGCTACCTCGGCGACAGGGTACACCGGCACGCGTGGGGCTATGGCTGCGGGCAATGCCCGGCCTGTGAGTTGCGTGCCAAGGGGTATGACAAGTATCGGGCGTCGTCCCGACCTGAGCGCTGACCAGCGCACTTAAATCCTTACCGCGCCTTCGACCACGCAGCGATGGACATGTGGCGGTTCGTCGCCGATATGAAAAGCCAGTTTGCGTTCGCGCAGCGCGACATCGCTGGCCGTGACGCGGTCAAAGCGCCGCAGGTGCTCGGTCCAGGATTCATCGGTGATCTGCTCCAGGTAACGCCCAGGTTTGCCGATGTCGCGTAGCAGCGCCCATTCCAGCGCACCCTGGCGCAGGCGGCTGCGGCGGCTTTCCTGCATCAGGATGCGGAAATCGTCAGACCGCATGGGGTCGATCAGGTATTCAATCGTCACCACCACATGGCCGACCCCTGGCGGCGCTTCGGCCACAGGCACCTTGAACTGGCGTGATGGCGTCAGGTCTTCTTCAATGCTGAGGTCAACCACATAGCGCTGGGCCAACAGCATGCAGACTGTGCCGCTCGCCGCTGCCACCAGCAGGCCAGTGGACACACTGCTAACTGTGGCCACCTGGCCCCATAGTGCCGCACCGGCAGCGCTGGCGCCCATGATGGCCATCTGGTACATCGACATGCCGCGCGCCCGCACCCAGTCAGGCAAGGACAGCTGCGCCGATACGCTGAGCGAGTTGGCGCAGGCGATCCAGGCCATGCCGTTGACGAGCATGGCCGGCACCGCCACCCAGGCGTTGGGCGCCACAGCCATCACGGCGGTCGACAGCGACTGCAAAACGGTCGAGCGCAACACCAGTGTGTCGCGCGGCATCAGCTGGCGCAGACGCGGCAAGTACATGGCGGCGGCAATCGCGCCGGCACCCATCGAAGCCAGCAGCAATGTGAACGTGCCGGCATCGCCACCATGCAGGCGGCGTGCGATCAGCGGAAGCAAGGCAAGCAGGGCTGTTGAATGCAGAAAAAACAGCGAGATCCGCAGCAGCACAGCGCGCAGGCGGCTGGATTGGGCGACATATTGAAGCCCCACGCGCATGGCACTCACCAGTCGCTCACGACCCAACGGGCTGGGCACGTGGTCGCGCCGCCAGCGCATGATGACGAAGCCTGAAATGACCGACAGCGTGGCATTCAATACAAACACGTATTCGGTACCGGCGCTGGCGATCAGTGCGCCCGCTACCAGCGGCCCGACGATGCGCGATGCGTTCATTGCCACGCCGTTGAGGGCCAGCGCGGCAGGCAGCTGCGCGCGTGCCACCAGTTCAGGCACGATGGCCGCAAACACTGGCCAGCGCATGGCCAGCCCGATGCCGTTGGCAAAGGTCAGGGCCAGCAAAAGAGGCGGTGTCATCACGCCCGAGATCACCGTGATGCACAGCAGCGTTGCGACTGCAGCGACCCAGAACTGGGTGACGATGAAGTAACGCCTGCGGTCTAGAATGTCGGCCAGCGCACCGCTAGGCAGCCCGAGCAGGAAGACCGGCAGGGTTGAAGCTGACTGCACCAGTGCAACCCAGAGCGGCGTGGTGGTCATGGAGGTCATCATCCATGCGGCTGCCACGTCATTCATCCACATGCAGATGTTGGCAGTCAGCCAGGTGAACCAGAGCATGCGGAACACCGGCCGCTTGATCGGCCCCCAGGCCGACAGGTCGTCAGCCGGCCTGGGTATGGCGGGCGGTTGCGGGAGGTCTTCAAGCATTCAGGTTTTATGCAGCGGTGACTGGCGGCTTGTGCTGGTCTATTGCGCTTTGATGAAGGGTATACAGCGCGGCTGTGGTGGCAGCAGGACCGGCAGCTGCGCCTTCGGACGACCTGACCAGTTCCCATTGTCTGTTGTGAAAAACTGCGACGCTGGGCCGGTGGGCAATCGACACCATGCCGCCCTGCGCGGTGCTGACATGGGCCTGAAGCCTGCCGTAGAGGGTCTTTTCGGCCAATTCGTCGAGCGCAGCCGTGGCTTCGTCTGCAAAAATCCAGCGTGGCTTTTTCAGCAGGACGCGGGCTATAGCGAGGCGTTGCTGCTCACCGCCTGAAAGCTTCTGGCCCCATGCGTCTTTGTCGTCCAGACGATTCGCGAGTTCTGGCAGCATGGCTTCCTGCAGCGCCTGCCTGAGCGCATCATCCGCGTACTGCGAAGCCGGTTGCGGATAGGCCAGTGCATCAC
>JANYFF010000313.1 GCA_025362825.1 Polaromonas sp.
GGCCCTGCAGGTCGGCCATGATGGCGACCTCCTGGCCGGCGCGCTTGGCGGCGGCGCGCACCACGGTTGCAAGCTTGATGTGATCCTCGGCCTTGCCGTGGCTGAAGTTCAACCGCACCACGTTCACGCCGGCGCGAATCATTTTTTCGAGCAATACCGGATCGCTGGAAGCGGGGCCGAGCGTGGCAACAATCTTGGTGGCGCGATCTGACATGAGCTGTCTCCTTGTAATTTAGTTTCTTATTTTCCCACGTTTTAGTTACAAAACGGTTACGAAACCGACTCGCGTTCATTGATCCTGATCAACACGTCCGCCCTGCAGCGCGCCTAGCATCCATGCAGCATCCCAATTACCCGCCAGCAACAAGACATGGAAACACCAAACACCGCCTTACCGTCCCCCTTCAAAGTGTTGCCTGCAGGCGCACCGTTACCGCATCGCAAGTTCATCCGGTCGTGGCTACTGCCCATCGCCGGTCGCTCGACGGTACGCGCGCTGATGCTGCTCGCACTCGACTACACACTGCTGGTCGCGTTGCTCGCCGGCGTGGCAGTCGTCGGCCCGATCTGGCTCAAGGTGGTTTGCGCGCTGGCGGCAGGCTTTGTCATGGGGCGGCTTTTCGTGATTGGCCACGATGGCTGCCACCACAGCCTGACACGGCATCGCTGGCTCAATAAATGGCTGGCGCGCATCGCTTTCCTGCCGTCGCTGACGCCCTACAGCCTGTGGGACGTCGGCCACAACCAGGTACACCACGGCTTTACCAACCTCAAGGGCGTTGACTTTGTCTGGGCACCGCTCACGCAGCAGGAGTTCAAGGCGCTGACGCCACTGCGCCGTGTCATGGAACGCATCTACCGCAGCGGCTGGGGCCCGGGCCTGTATTACATGGTCGAAATCTGGTGGAAAAAGATGATGTTTCCGCGCCGCGCAGCCCTGGGCTACAAACATAAGGCGGCCTTTGCATGGGACTGCCTACTGGTGACGGCTTTCGCTGCGCTCTGGGTTGGCGCACTGGCAGGCGTCGCATGGATGACCGGACAATCCACCGTGCTTTTGCTGGCCCTGGGCTTTGTCCTGCCGCTGGCTTTCTGGTTCAACATGATGGGCTTTGTGATCTATGGGCACCACACGCATGTAAAGGTTTCGTGGCACGACGACCGCGCCAGCTGGCAGCGCGCCCAGCCCTTTGTCTCGACGACGGTGCACCTGACGTTCCCGTTTTATATCGGGGCCATGCTGCACCACATCATGGAGCACACCGCGCACCACGTGGACATGAGCATCCCGCTGTACAAACTGAAAGGCGCGCAGGCCCGGCTGGAAGAGTTGCTGCCGGGCCGCATCGTCATCCAGCCGTTTTCGCTGCGCTGGTATTTCGCGACAGCGCGTGCCTGCAAGCTGTATGACTTCACCCGCAATTGCTGGACGGATTTCGCAGGCCGGGTTACCAGCCCGCCGCGAACGGAGACGCCAAAAGTCCTGGCGTGATGGTTATTTCGGAATCAGCCGTTTTTCTGCCAATAAAGGCCGCTAGCCCTCGCAATACGGACACCTGCAGCTATTAAAACAGTAGCATGCCAGTTTTAACCAGCAGCCCGCTTCTGCAATATCTCGAAGGCCGGCAAGGTCTTGCCTTCGAGCACTTCCAAAAAGGCGCCGCCGCCTGTGGAGATGTAGTCCACCTGATTTTCAATGCCGTATTTTGCTATTGCGGCCACAGTGTCGCCGCCGCCGGCAATTGAAAAGGCGCTGCTGGCGGCAATGGCCTTTGCAATGCCTTCGGTACCGTGCGAGAAAGCCTCGAACTCGAAGACACCGACCGGCCCGTTCCAGACAATCGTGCCGGCCGCCATCAGCTGGGCTGCGAGCAGCGCCGTGGTTTGCGGTCCGATATCCAAGATCAAATCATCGTCAGCCACATCGCTGGCAGCCTTGAGGCTGGCCGGCGCATCGGCGGCAAAAGTCTTTGCCGTAACCACGTCAACAGGAATGGGCACCGCGGCGCCGCGTGCCTTCATCGCCTCAATCACGGCTTTGGCCTGCGGCAGCAAGTCGGCTTCGGCCAGGCTCTTGCCAATGTTCAGACCCGCGGCGAGCATGAAGGTGTTGGCAATCCCACCGCCCACGATCAGCTGGTCAACATTGTCGGCCAGGGCCTTCAATATGGTGAGCTTGGTGGAGACCTTGCTGCCCGCCACAATCGCCACCAGCGGCCTGCGCGGATTGGTCAGCGCTGTGGAAATGGCATCCATTTCAACCGCCAGCAAGGGGCCGGCGCAAGCCACGCCGGCGTACTGCGCGATGCCGTAGGTAGAGGCTTCAGCGCGGTGCGCCGTGCCAAAGGCATCATGCACAAAGATGTCGCACAACGCGGCCAGCTTGCGCGCCAGTGCCTCGTCGTTTTTCTTCTCGCCCTTGTTGAGCCGGCAGTTTTCCAGCAGCACCAGCTCGCCCGACTTGACGTCCACGCCGTCCACCCAGTTTGAGCGCAGCGGCACGTCTCGGTTCATCAACTCTGCCAGTCGCTTCGCCACCGGTGCAAGCGAGTCTTCGGACTTGAATTCGCCCTCCACCGGCCGCCCCAGATGCGACGTCACCATCACGGCCGCGCCGGCGTCCAGCGCCATCTGTATGCAGGGAATCGAGGCGCGGATGCGTGTGTCTTCGGTGATGTTGCCAGTGTCATCCTGCGGGACATTGAGGTCGGCGCGAATGAAAACGCGCTTGCCTTTTACAAGGCCTTTGGCGCACAGATCGGAAAAGCGGATGAATTCCATAAAGCTCACGAAGAAGGTGGATTGATCGGTCGTAGACGAGCGCCGATTGTAAAAGCCGTGCAGACGCCGGACGCGCAGCAGCAGGCTAGGTGCTTCACCAACCTAAGCCGATGTGTAGGGGCAGGTAAAAAGCCAGTCCCATAACCAGCGTCCCGAAAACGCTCCTGCGCCAATAGAACCACGCAATGCCGGCAGCAACGGCAAACAGCCGGGCATCCTTCCAGGTTGAAATCAGCTGGCCCTGCGTCATGACGATTTCAGGAATCACCACCGCTGCCAGTGCCGCGATGGGCGCGTAGTGCAGCCCGCGCTGCGCCCATGCCGGCAAGTGCCAGGGTTTGGCAGAGAGAAAGAAAAATGTGCGCGTGAGCACGGTGACCAGCGCCATGCCGGCAATCGTTGTCATGGTCCACAGGTCGGTCTTGTTCATGCCACGCCACCACCGCTTTTGGGGGCGGCCGGGCCGGCTAGGGGCGTCTTTTCAAGCAGCAGGCAGATCGCCACGGCGGCGGCAATGGCGACCAGTATGTTGAGTTTCAGTGGCAGGGCAAATGCCGCCACGGCGGCTGCGCCGGCCACGCCACCGGATACCGCACGCAGGCGTGTGGTCGCCAGCGAACACAGGATGCCCAGCAACGCCAGAATGCCCGCAAAACCCAGACCCCACTGCGGTGGAATCGCATTGGCCAGCGCTATGCCCAGCAGGCTGGCGCCCACCCAGCTGACCCAGTTCAGGGCGCAGTTACCGGCCAGGTAGGCTTCCTGCGCACGAATGAATTGCAGGTCCGCTGAGGGGTGCGGAAAGCGCGTTGTGAACAGCACGTAGCTCAAATCAGCGGTGAAATAGCCGCTCGCCAGCCGACGCCAGAGCGGCTGGTGCATCAC
>JANYFF010000318.1 GCA_025362825.1 Polaromonas sp.
CACAGGGCACGCGCCTGTTCGGCAAGATCACCAACATCGCCGATTACGGCGCATTTGTTGAACTCGAGCCGGGCATCGAAGGCCTGGTCCACGTGTCCGAAATGGACTGGACCAACAAAAACGTGGCACCGAGCAAGCTCGTGGCTTTGGGCGATGAAGTTGAAGTCATGGTCCTCGAGATCGACGAAGACAAGCGCCGCATTAGCCTGGGCATGAAGCAGTGCAAGGCCAACCCATGGCAAGAGTTTGCACAGGACACCAAGCGCGGCGACCGCGTCAAGGGCCCGATCAAGTCGATCACCGACTTCGGCGTCTTTGTGGGTCTGGCTGCCGGTATCGACGGCCTCGTGCACTTGTCTGACCTCTCGTGGAACGAACCCGGCGAAGCCGCTGTTCGCAACTACAAAAAGGGCCAGGACGTTGAAGCGATTGTGCTGGCCGTTGATGTTGACCGCGAGCGTATCTCCCTGGGTATCAAGCAGCTGGATTCCGATCCGTTCACCACGTTCGTGTCGATCAACGACAAGGGCGCGATCGTGACCGGCAAGGTCAAGACGGTTGATGCCAAGGGCGCTGAAATCGACCTCGGCGAAGACATCATTGGTTACCTCCGCGCCAGCGAAATCAGCCGTGACCGCGTTGAAGACGCACGTAACGTTCTGAAAGAAGGCGACGAAGTTTCCGCAGTCGTGGTGAACGTGGATCGCAAAACCCGCAACATCCAGCTGTCGGTCAAAGCCAAGGACAACGCTGACCAGCAAGAAGCCATGGCTTCCCTGAGCCAGCAGTCAGCACGCGAAAGCTCTGGCCTGACCAACCTTGGCGCACTGCTGCGCGCAAAGATGGAAAATACCGAGAAATAAGACTCACGTCTTGAAGAACAAAGCGACCATGCACGTCAAGCGCTGGTCGCTTTGTTTTTATCCCTCGCATATTTTTCGCACTTTCTTTCAAACTCATGACCCGAAGCGATCTTGTAGAAGAACTGGCCGCCCGTTTTGGCCAACTTACGCACCGCGATGCTGAATACGCTGTCAAGACCATTCTTGATGCGGTGAGCGACGCACTTGTGCGCGGGCACAGGATTGAAATTCGCGGTTTTGGAAGTTTTTCTGTTAACAGAAGGCCGCCCCGCATGGGCCGGAATCCGCGCTCCGGAGAGAGCGTTGCGATACCTGAAAAGCGTGTACCCCACTTCAAGCCAGGCAAAGCACTGCGTGAAGCGGTGGATGCACGCACTGAAGCCCTGCTCGTTGCCCAAGCAACAAAGGTTCCGACAGAGTTGAAATAGCAGTGCCCTGCGAAGGCCGGCGCTGGCTACAATCACTTCGGGAACTATCAACAGGAAGGCCCCAGTGAAATACCTGATGTGGCTGCTTAAAGCAGCCATTTTTTTTACGCTTTTTGCATTCGCGCTGAACAACCAGCAAGCCGTGGCTGTCTACTTCTTTTTCGGCACCCTCTGGAAGGCACCGCTCGTCCTTGTCGTGCTGGCCGCATTTAGCTGCGGATTGGTGCTCGGCGTCCTGGTCATGATGCCGCGCTGGTGGAAAAGACGCAAAAAGACACCGATAACTTCAAACACAGGAACGCGCACCACAGACGTACCCGGCGTACCGGTTGCACCACTGGACAACGCAGGCGTTCCCCGTCATGGACTTTGACTTCACCTGGGTTTTATTGGGCTTTCCGATTGCCTTCACACTCGGCTGGCTGGCATCGCGCATTGATTTACGGCAGTTGCGTATTGAAAACCGCCAGGCACCCAAGGCTTATTTCCGGGGTCTGAACTTCCTGCTCAACGAGCAGCAGGACCAGGCCATCGATGCATTCATAGAGGCTGTCCAGAACGACCCCGATACATCCGAGTTGCACTTTGCGCTGGGCAACCTGTTTCGCAGGCGCGGCGAATATGAGCGTGCCGTCCGGGTGCATGAGCACCTGATGTCACGAGGTGACCTGGCACAGCCTGAACGGGACCGCGCACAGCACGCGCTGGCCCTCGATTTCCTCAAGGCCGGCTTGCTGGACCGCGCAGAGATAGCGCTTCGCAAGCTCGAGGGTACCCCTTACGAAGAAGAGTCCCGGCTGGCACTGCTGTCGATTTACGAACGCTCCAGCGACTGGCAACATGCAACGGATATCGCCAGCAAACTGGAGAGCGCCAACCGCGGCAGCTTCGGCGGACGGCAGGCACACTATTTTTGCGAACAGGCCAATGCGGCCCTTGCTGCAGGAGACACAGGGAAAGCTTTTGAAACCCTGCAACTGGCTTGCCGGCTTGCGCCCGAATCAGCACGGCCGCTGATTGACATGGCAAAACTGCAAAACCAGCGAGGCCAGCAACAGGCTGCTTTTGACGCCTTGCTGCAGCTGGATAAGGCAGCACCTCAAGCCTTGCCGCTGGCAGCCAGCCTGCTAGTGACCATCGCGCAAAATGCATCGCTCTCTGGTCCCGTGATGGACCTTCTGAAAACACACTACGCAAGAAGCCCATCGGTTGACGTGATGGACGCCATTGTTCGGCTGGACGGCAACCCGGACACTGCGCGGCAGTGGTACGTGCAGCACCTGGAACGCGAACCTTCACTGATCGCCGCCACCCGCTGGATTGCAGGCGAAAACCTCGGTACCGAACACAACCAGAAGCTTGTGCAGCGGGCCCTTGACCAAGCCACCAAACCGCTGATGCGCTATCGCTGCGCTGCCTGCGGGTTTGAAGCCACCCAGCACTTCTGGCATTGCCCCGGCTGCCAGGCATGGGACAGTTATCCTGCGCGCCGTATAGAGGAGTTATGAACACCCCCGTCGGACGCTCACTGCGTGTAAGACTTCCGTGGTGCGGCCAGAGGCCTTCCTCTTCGATACGTCCAAGCCAGCACTTGCTGGCTTGGAGCCGCGTCTCTCAGCCCCTTGCCGGGGGCAACAGCTGTAGCCCGGCAAAGCCGGTTCCACGCTGTTACTTGCCTGAAGAACAAAAGACATGACAACTTCAAAACTATCAGCCGAACAGATTTCGAAAGCTCGCGTGCTGGTTGTCGGCGACGCCATGCTGGACCGCTACTGGTACGGGGCGGTTGACCGGATTTCACCGGAAGCCCCGGTGCCCGTGGTTCGCGTGACCCGGACCGAAGAACGCATTGGTGCCGCAGCCAACGTGGCCTACAACATCGTCACGCTGGGCGCACAGGCTTCGCTGCTCACCGTCGTCGGTGAAGACGAAGCGAGCCACCAGCTTGAAGCCCTGGTGGCCAGGACCGGCATCGTGCCTTACTTTGGCCGTGATCCCCGGCTCAAGACCACTGTGAAGCTGCGCGTCATCGGCCGCCAGCAGCAGCTGATCCGGCTTGATTTTGAAAATACCCCTGAAAGCGAAGTACTGGCTTCCCAGTCAGCCAGCTTTGAAACCCTGTATCCCGCGCACGAGGCCGTGCTTTTTTCAGACTACGGCAAGGGCGGCCTTGCACACATCACGCTGATGATTGACCAAGCCCGCTCTTCCGGAAAAGTCGTACTGGTGGACCCGAAAGGCTCGGACTATGCACGCTACCGCAATGCCACGGTGATCACGCCAAACCGCTCAGAACTCGAATGCGTCATAGGGCCTTGGCGCGATGAAGCAGACCTCGAAGTCAAGGCCCACCAACTGCGTACGTCGCTCAACCTGCAAGCGCTGCTGCTTACCCGCAGCGAAGAGGGTATGACGCTGTTTGATGACCAGGGGCAGTTGCACGTGTCTGCACTGGCGCGCGAAGTGTTTGACGTCACCGGTGCCGGCGACACGGTGATTGCCACATTGGCCGCCATGATGGCTTGCGGCATCAGCCTGCGCGATGCTGTACCCATTGCCAACCGTGCGGGCGGCATCGTCGTAGGCAAATTTGGAACAGCTACTGTCAATTTCGCCGAGTTGTTCGGCGCGCACTGAACCATTGGGAAAATCATGAAAATCGTTGTTACTGGCGCAGCCGGCTTTATCGGCAGCAACATCGTCAAGGGCCTGAATGCCCGGGGCATCGACGACATCATTGCGGTTGATGATTTGACCGAAGGCGACAAGTTCCGCAACCTCGCCGACCTGCAAATCGCCGACTATGTCGACGCCGATGACTTTTACGACCTGTTCGCCGAAGGTGCGTTTGGCCAGGTCGAAGCCGTCTTTCACGAAGGCGCCTGCAGCGACACCATGGAGCTTGACGGCAAGTACATGATGGACAACAACTACACGCTGTCGTGCGAGTTGTTTCATGCCTGCCAGGACCAGGGAACGCGCCTGCTCTACGCTTCATCAGCAGCTACTTACGGTGGATCCGATACCTTCAGTGAGTCGCCCGAGTTTGAAAAGCCGCTCAACGTTTACGGCTACTCCAAACTGCTGTTTGACCAGCGGCTGCGTCGCGAGATCGGGCCACGTTTTGAAAATGCAGCCACCCAGGTTGCAGGGTTCAGGTACTTCAATGTCTATGGCCCCCGTGAGCAGCACAAGGGCCGCATGGCCAGTGTGGCTTTTCACCAGTTCAACCAGTTCCAGGCGGACGGCAAGGTCAAGCTGTTCGGCGAATACGGGGGCTATGGCGCCGGTGGCCAAATGCGGGACTTCGTCTATATCGACGATGTCGTTGCGGTCAATCTGTGGTTTCTTGATAACCCCGACGCGCGTGGCATCTTCAACCTCGGTACGGGTAAGGCCCAACCTTTCAATGACGTGGCCGTCTCGGTCGTCAACACCCTGCGCCGCAGCGACAACGCACAGCAGCTGAGCCTGGACGAGGCCGCACGGGGCGGGCTGATCGATTACATCGGCTTTCCGCCGGCGCTGGTCGGCAAGTACCAGAGCTACACCCAGGCCGACCTGAGCGCCTTGCGTGCTGCTGGCTGCCAGCACAGCTTTGCAAACGTGCAGACCGGCGTAGCCGCCTATATGCAGTGGCTGGACGACAACAAGCAGCCTTAAAGGTCAGCTCTGGCGCCTGATCGGGGTTTCCCCGCACTGGAAACCTGAAGCTGCGGTCAACGCCAGGTTAACTTGGCCGTTGTTAAGAGTCATTCCCTTTTTTAACCCCGCCTCAAAGGAGTTTTCAATGTTCAAAAAAGTACTGGCATTTTTTGCCGCCATGTCCCTCGTCGCAGCGTTTGCCGCTGTTGACGTCAACAAGGCGACCGACGCCGAACTTGACGGTATCAAGGGCATTGGGCCCGTGACCACCAAGCTGATCACCAGCGAGCGCAAAAAAGGCGATTTCAAGAACTGGGACGACTTCATCACCCGCGTTAAAGGTGTGGGCGACAAGCGCGCTGCCGAATTCTCGGCATCCGGGCTGACCGTCGGCAGCTCGGCCTACACCGGTCCAAGCGCATCCGATGCCAAAGCCAAGGCTGCAAAAGCTGACGCCAAAAAGTCTGACAAAACCATCGGCGAAAAAACCAAGGATGCAGCTGTTGCCACCAAGGACGCCGTCAAAGGCGCCGCTGTAGCAACCAAAGACGCT
>JANYFF010000330.1 GCA_025362825.1 Polaromonas sp.
TGCCGAACTTGATGCTGAACTGCCTGACCTCGTTCATACGGCAAAAATGATCTTGATGTCATGCGCCATGAGCCACGGCCCAAACCAGCCCTGCGCGCCAAACATCAACACATAGATCAGACCTGCCACCACCGGTGACACTGAAAACGGCAGGTCCACCAGCGTCGTCAAAAACGACTTGCCGCGAAACTCGTACTTGGCAATGGCCCACGCTGCAGCCACGCCAAACACCAGGTTGAGCGGCACTGCAATTGCAGCAGCAATCAGTGTGAGCTTGATGGCAGACCAGGCGTCCGGCTCCTGCAAGGCAGCAAGGTAGGCACCAAAACCCTTGCGCAGCGCTTCGGTGAACACGGCTGCCAGCGGCAGGATCAAAAAGAGAAACACAAAGCCGAGGGCAATTCCGATCAGCGTGTAGCGCACCCATGGCGCCTCTGTCGTGCTGATCTGCTTGCGGCGTACCTGATGCACGGCGACAGCTGAGGGCGTATTGTTTTTTGGGCTCACGACTGCGCCCCTGTGTTGCGCCGTTGCCAGGCCTGCAGGCCGTTGATGACAAGCAGCAATAGAAACGAAATCACCAGCATCACAACGGCAACCGCAGTGGCACCGGCATAGTCGTATTGCTCAAGCTTGCCGATGATGATGAGTGGCGTTATTTCTGAAATCATCGGCATGTTGCCAGCAATAAAAATCACCGAACCGTACTCGCCAATCGCCCGCGCAAACGCCATTGCAAAACCTGTCAGCAGCGCCGGTGTGATGTGCGGCAGGATGACCTTGGTAAAAATCTGCAGGCGTGTGGCGCCCAGCGACGTCGCAGCTTCTTCGAGTTCTTTTTCGGCGTCTTCAAGCACTGGCTGCACCGTGCGAACCACAAACGGCAGGCCGATAAAAATCAGTGCAATCACCACCCCGGCCGGCGTGAACGCCAGCTTGATGCCTATGGGCTCAAGGTACTGGCCTATCCAGCCATTGCCGGCCAGGATGGCCGTGAGCGAAATGCCGGCTACGGCCGTCGGCAAGGCAAACGGCAAGTCCACCAGCGCATCGACAATCTTTTTGCCGGGAAACTTGTAGCGCACCAGCACCCAGGCCAGCAGCAGCCCAAACACCAGGTTGACCACTGCGGCAAACAGCGATGCGCCAAACGTCAGGCGATAGGACGCCATCACGCGCGGTGACGTGACCGCTGCCCAGAACTGGTCCAGCGTCAGCGTGAAGGTCTTCAAGAACAGCGCAGAGATCGGTATCAGGACGATCAGGCTGAGGTAGAGGACGGTATAGCCCAGCGTGAGCCGGAAGCCCGGCAGCACGCGTTTGGCCGTGCGCTTTTTATCGCTGCGCCGGCCCGGCACCGCTGGCGCCAGCGGTGCAACTGAAGTCAGGGAAACCATGGTTATTTGACGGTGTAAATCTTGTCAAACTGGCCACCGTCGTTGAAGTGAACCTTTTGTGCTTCACCCAGGCTGCCAAACATTTCCTGCACGGTGAAAAGCTGCAACGGCTTGAACGTCGCGGCGTATTTCTTGAGCACGGTGGCCGAGCGCGGACGCAGTGCATGGCGTGCGGCGATTTCCTGGCCTTCTTCTGAGTAAAGGTAATCAAGGTACGCCTTGGCCAGCTCGGCCGTGCCCTTCTTGTTGACGGTGCGCTCGACCACGGCAACAGGGTTCTCGGCCACGACGCTGATGGATGGATATATCGCATCGACCTTGCCTTCGCCAAACTCCTTGTTGACCGACAGCACTTCTGATTCAAAGGTGATCAGCACATCGCCAATATTGCGTTGCAGAAAAACCGTGGTGGCATCACGCCCGCCCTTGCCCAGTACAGGCACATTCTTGTAGAGCTTGCTGACAAACTCTGCAGCCTGTGCATCGCTGGCACCCTTTTTCTTGGCGTAGCCCCATGCAGCGAGATAGGCATAGCGGCCGTTACCGCCGGTTTTTGGATTGACCACAATCACCTGGATGCCGGGCTTGATCAGGTCATCCCAGTCCTTGATACCCTTTGGGTTGCCCTTGCGAACCAAAAATAGCATGGTCGATGTGGTGGGCGATGCGTTGCCGGGGAATTTTTTCGACCAGTCTTTGGCAACCACGCCGACGCTTGCCAGGAAGTCGATGTCCGTTGAGGTGTTCATGGTCACGACATCAGCGTCCAGGCCGTCGGCGACGGAACGTGCCACCGCGCTGGAACCCGCATGGGACTGGTCAACCTTGATGTCCTTGCCAGTGGTTTTTTTGTAGTGGGCTATGAAGGCGGCGTTGTAGTCCTTGTAGAACTCGCGTGCCACGTCGTACGAGCCGTTAAGCAGTGTCTGCGCCGATACCATGCCGCTGCCAGCAAGTACGAGGGTTGCAAACGCGATTTTTAATTTTGAAGTCATGCCGTTTCGAGAGGTCCGAATAAAGAAGAAGATGAAGAAAATTCAGATTTGCCTGCAGTCAGCAAGGCATCATCGGTAAGGGATTGCAGCAGGGCCACGCCCAGTGGCCATTCGCCATGGCCGGATTCGACGTTGATATGCCCCGCATTTTGCATGCGCACGAATTCACTGCCCCAGGCCCGCGCATAAGCGCCTGCCAGCCGAATCGGACAGAAGGGGTCGCTGCTGCTGGCGACCAGCACGCTGCGATAAGGCAACGGCTGGTAAGGCACGGGCGCAAAGTCGCTCAGGATGGCCCGACGCTCGGGGTCTGCAGGCGCGACCAGCAAGGCGCCCTGGATGCGACTGGCTGCTTCGGGCGGCAAGTGGGTGGTGGCGATGCAGCCCAGGCTGTGTGCCACCACCACGACCGACTCATCGTGCTGAAGGATGGTGCGCGCAATCGAC
>JANYFF010000372.1 GCA_025362825.1 Polaromonas sp.
CGCCGAACTCGCCAGGGAGGTGGTGAAAGCCGCCCGCGCGAATCCCCAGCAGCACGGCATTCCCGCCTCACCGACGGCGGCCGCGTTGGCGCCACGTTATGTTCCCGACACAGCCAAGGCCAGGCAAGAACTTGGCCTGAAAGTCTGGACGCCGCTCGACATTGCCCTGCAAAAGACCCTTGAATGGAATCGCCACGCGATGAACGCATGAACACCTTCGATCCACGACACGTTCGCAAAACTATCCTGGACATGGCTTATTCGGGGTCAACGGTCCACATCGGTTGCGCATTTTCCATCGTCGAGCTGCTCGTGACGCTGTACCGCTCGCACCTGAAGTTCGATCCGTTGCACCCCAACGCGCCGGACCGCGACTATATGGTGCTGAGCAAGGGCCACGGCGTGATGGCTCAGTACGCCTGCCTGCATGAGTTGGGAGTCCTCTCGGACGACGACCTCAACCATTACTTCAAGAATGGCACGCGACTCAAGGGCCTGGCCGATGCACATGTTCCTGGTGTGGAAGTCACCGCCGGATCGCTCGGCCACGGCCTGTCGGTCGGTGTGGGACTGGCGCTGGCCGCCAAGCTCAACAAGACCGGGCAGGGCTGCTACGTACTTGTCGGCGACGGCGAGATCAACGAAGGCGCCATCTGGGAAGCAATGTTGTTCGCGACACAGTTCAAGCTGGACAACCTCGTAGTCATCGTCGACAAGAACGGGTTCCAGGCCATGGGCACGACCGACGAGGTCATGGCTCTGGGTAACATCGCGCAAAAATTCGAGGCCTTCGGTTTCGAAACCATCACATTGGACGGCCACGACGAGGGCGCGATCGACATGGCCTACAGCGCCCTCAAGAGCAGCCGCAACGGTCAACCCAAGGCGATCGTGGCCAATACGGTCAAGGGCAAGGGCATCTCCTTCATGGAGCACGACAACATCTGGCATTACACCCGCCTGAGCGACACGACATACGGCGCCGCACTGCGCGAACTGGGCTACGCATCATGAGAAACGCTTTTTCTGACGCGCTCGTTACCGCGGCTGTCCGAGACCCCAAGGTCCTGCTACTGACTGGCGACCACGGCTACGCACTGTTCGACGCCTTCCGCAAAGCCTGCCCCAGCCAGTACATCAACTGCGGCATCGCCGAGCAGAACATGGTCGGCGTCGCCGCCGGCCTGGCCAAGGCGGGTTTCAAACCCGTAGTCTATGGCTTGGCGGCCTTCGTTCCTATGCGCGTACTTGAGCAGATCAAGATTGATGTCTGCTACGAGAATCTTCCGGTCATCCTCATCGGCGACGGCGCTGGCGTGGTCTACAGCCATCTGGGTAGCAGCCACCAATGCACCGAAGACATCGCCTGCGCGCGCGTCATCCCCGAACTCACCGTCCTGTCGCCGGCCGACCGTTTCGAGATGACGGCGACGATGAACCTGGCGTTCGACCTGGCCTCGCCCGTATATCTGCGCATGGGCAAGAGCGACCGTGGCGATGTGCACAAGGCTCCCGTCACCGTCGCCCAGGGCGCGTTGCTCCAGTTGACCGAAGGGTTGAAAAAGACGGCGATCATCGCCACTGGTTCCATGGTGGTCACCGCGCTGCAGCTGGTCGCGGCCGGCATGGACGCCGACGTGTGGAGCGCTCCTTCACTAAAGCCGCTGGATGCAAGCATGCTGGCTGACATCGCCGCCCGTGTAGACCGCATCATCACGCTAGAGGAGCATTCAGTGATTGGTGGACTCGGCGCCTGCGTTGCAGAACAGGTCTCGACCGCCAGGCCCGTGCCGGTGTACCGCATCGGCATCGATGACCGCTTCTCGGCACGCTGCGGCACGTATGACTACCTGCTGGAAGAGCATGGCCTGACCCTTGCTGCCATCCAACAGAAAATTTCACATGCGCTTGCGGCAACAGGAGCCAAATACTGAGAGGGCCAAGCAGTTGACCGAGCCTTACAAATCCTGATATTTTTTCTCCGAATGGTTGAAGACATCGGCTGTCAACGTCAATATGGTGCCCCATGCTCCCCCGGCAATTTTTCAAATTCCTCTGTGTAGGTCTTCTAAACACCCTGTTCGGTTATGCCATGTTCGCGCTGTTCACCTGGATGGGACTGGCCTACCCGGTGTCGATAGGGCTGGCGACGCTGACGGGGATCGCCTTTAACTTTCAGAGCACGGGACGTCTCGTCTTTGGCGCCGCACCACTGTCACGTCTGACGCGCTTTATCGGGGTGTATGCAGTAATCTACGGTCTGAACCTTGCAGGCGTTGCGCTATTCCTGCACTTGGGGCTAAATATCTACGCGGCGAACGCGTTGGTGATTCTTCCGCTAGCCCTCGTGGCCTACCTCCTTCAACACAAATTCGTTTTTAACGCACCATGAAACTCATCACCGTCGTCACGCCCTGCTACAACGAAGAAGAGAATGTTGAGGAGGTTTACGCCCAGACCAAAGCGGTGTTTGCCGGGATCGAAGGTATCGCCTACGAGCACCTTTTTATCGACAATTTTTCGACTGATCGTACGGCTGAATTGTTGCGTGCGCTGGCAGCCCGGGACCCCAAGGTCAAGGTCATTTTGAATGCACGTAATTTCGGACACATCCGTTCCCCCTATTACGGCCTGCTACAAGCCAAGGGCGATGCGGCAATTTTGCTGGTGGCAGACCTGCAGGATCCGCCGATGCTGATGGCAGAGTTCGTATCGCATTGGCTAGCCGGGGAAAAAATCGTTATTGGCGTCAAACCGAGCTCGCAGGAATCTTCCTTGATGTTTGCTATTAGGCGCACGTACTACCGCACGGTGACCCGCATTGCCGACGTCAAGTTGATCCAAAACTTCACGGGCTTTGGCTTATACGACCGCCGCGTCCTCGAAGTCCTGCGTCAGATCGACGATCCCTACCCCTACTTTCGTGGTTTGATCTCCGAAGTCGGTTTCCAGCCCCTGCAGATTCCGTACGACCAGCCGCGCCGGCAACGGGGCATCACCAAAAACAATTTTTATACCTTATATGACATTGCCATGCTGGGCATTACATCGCATTCTCGTGTTCCGCTACGCCTTGCCACCATGCTTGGTTTCGCGTTATCTGGCATAAGCCTGCTGGTTTCCTTGATATATCTTTTGCTCAAGCTCATGTTCTGGAACGAGTTCTCTTTTGGTACTGCGCCTATTCTCATCGGCGTGTTCTTCTTCGCGTCCATTCAGTTGTTTTTCATCGGCTTGCTCGGGGAGTACGTAGGTGCAGTTCTGACGCACGTCATGAAGCGTCCACTGGTAGTAGAGCGTGAGCGAATCAACTTCAACATACCAACGGTGCTACGCGAGCCGATTGAATAGTTGGCGCACACGGCCAAAGGCTCAACTCAGTTCTCTAAAAACAAAGGGCTGAGCAACGCAATAGCAGCTTAGTGTGAGCGGATCATTGTCCCGAAAGCCTGCTCAGTCAGAATTTCGAGCAGCATCGCATGCGGCACCCGACCGTCAATGATGTGCACCGAATTAACGCCACTCTTCGCAGCATCAAGTGCGCCAGAAATTTTCGGCAGCATGCCACCTGAAATGGTGCCGTCCGCAAACAACTCATCGATTTCGCGAGCCGAAAGATCAGTCAGCAGCTTGCCTGCTTTGTCGAGTACGCCCGGCGTGTTGGTCAACAGCACCAACTTTTCCGCTTTCAACACGATGGCGAGTTTACTGGCGACAACATCGGCATTGATGTTGTAGCTTTCGTTTTCTTCGCCAAATCCAATCGGACTGATCACCGGGATAAAGGCGTCATCCTGAAGCGCTTTGACGACACTTGGATCTATGCTGACGATATCGCCTACAAAACCCACATCATGTTCTTTGTCCGGGTCCTTGATATCGATCATCTTCAGCTTTTTCGCGCGAATGAGCCCGCCGTCACGTCCCGTCAGGCCTACGGCCTTGCCACCCGCCTGATTGATCAGGCCCACGATGTCCTGTTGCACTTGGCCGGCCAACACCCACTCGACCACCTCCATGGTTTCTTCGTCAGTGACTCGCATGCCCTGAATAAATTCACCTTTTTTGCCGAGGCGATTCAGAGCCGCCTCAATCTGAGGTCCACCACCATGCACCACGACAGGGTTCATGCCCACAAGCTTCAACAGCACCACGTCTTCTGCAAAGTCCGCCTGCAATGCCGGATCCGTCATGGCGTTGCCACCGTATTTGATGACCATAGTCTTGCCATGAAACTTACGTATATAAGGCAAGGCCTGCGCGAGGATCTCAGCTTTGTCACGCGGGCCAACGTGAGACAGATCGGGTTCGGTATTAACGGTCATAGCAATTAAATTGAGAACGGTGGATGTGTGCGAAAGGCTCACGACTTTATTAAAAACTCTTCTTTCGTCTGGCCGCCATCAAGCAAAGTTTTCAACCAGCGCGGCGTGAGGCCGCGACCGCTCCAGCTTTGGCCTTCAGGGCCCCGATATTTTGCCGCCACAGCCACACCCGTGATTTTTTTTGTAGTTGATTTAGCCGTCTTTCGGGATACCGCAGTTTTGGCTTTTGCACCGCTTGGCACTTGCAGATCTTTGACCGTGATACCAAATGCAGCCATCTTTTCGCGGATCTCGGATACAGTTTTATGGAACTGCTTTGCCTTGATCTGGGTCGCCTGCTTCTGCAGTTTTTCAATTTGAAGTTGAATATCAATCAGGTTACTCACAGTAATTACTCCAGTATTTGGTTTGAGAAAACGTACAGTATTAAAAGCTTATCTTCGCAGCCAGTGTGGAATTTTGAAGCGAATGATAGCAACGTACACCACGACGTAGCTGCATACGAACAAAGCGCAAAAAGCCATCAAGACCAGCGTGTTATTCCAGAACAACACGGCCGGCACGACAGTAAGCAGCGTAAAGCTCCATAGATACGGAGAAGTACGGTTATTACGCATCAGCATCCGCCGCGATGCGTCATCATGAAACACGCCACGCACTATTCGCCTGTAAATCAGCTGATGAAAATGAAGGGCGTCGGCTACACCAGGCGATACGCCACGTACAAGCTTGCGATAAATTGAAAATATTGTTTCCCACACGGGGTAAATCAACAACAGCATGGGAAACCATGGTGAAACCTGCAGGTGGCGCTGTACAAGCAAAATGCTTGCCACAGCAATGACTACGCCCCACAGATAGGCACCGCCATCTCCAGCAAAAATCAGGCCTCTTGGATAGTTCCAAAATAAAAACCCTGCCGTCGCACCAGCAAGGCAAACAACCATTGCGGCGAGGTCCCGATCACCCAACTGCAAAGCCACATGGGCGATAGCCACACAAACGAGTAACGCGACAGTACCCGCCAACCCGTTATAACCGTCAATAATATTAAAGGCATGCGGTAACCCGCAAATTCCTAAAAATGCTAAAGCTACGCCAGTCCATGGCATGACGATCAACCACCCGTCTATTCCTGGAACACCTAATCTGACTACCGCGGCACCAAGCAACCAGCAAGCAAGGCCTGCGGAGGCGGCTGTCAACGCAAGACGATAACGCACCGACAAGCGTTGGGTTACGTCTTCATAAAAACCGCCCAAAACTGCGGGAAGGGCCAGCAAAACCCACGACATCATGAACACCCAACTCACATTTACGTTAAGGCTAAAACCAGCCCTCCCAGCGATTGCCGCAGTCAACCACCCTATTACCAATCCAACAAATACACCCGCTCCGCCTAAACGGGGTATGTGGCCAGAATGAAATCGTTGAGGTTTATTCTCCTCGTAATGCGTGGCATGGCTACGAGCGACGCGGATAAGAAATACTGCAGAAAGAAGCGAAGCGATGAAGCTGCAAACCAAAAGTATCACCATGAGCAAGTTCCGCTCACGCAGTTGTTGCGGTCAAGCTGAAAAATAGATTGATTACTTGTTGCAGTCATAACGCGCGCCGTCGACGCACATAAAACTTCTTGTATGCAGGACTTAACCATAGTCGAATCATACTTGTTACATGCCATATGAAATGTCTTAAATTGGCTCTGGTATTTCTTTGCGCTGCGTGTATTACAGTCGCAGTCGATTGAGACAGCTTAAGCCCCACAAGTTGAAGGCGCAGGCAAATATCCACGTCTTCGCAGTACATGAAATAGCCTTCGTCAAAACCCTTCAATTGACCAAATATTTTGGAAGGAAAAAGCATGAACGCCCCATTGACCCAGTCTGGCTGAGAAAGTATTTGTGTTTTACCTTTGAGTCCAAAATAACGAACAAATAAAGCTGAAGGCGACGGCAGCTTGCGAGCGTAGTCCTGAATCTGGCCAGTTTCA
Organism: Polaromonas sp.; assembly: GCA_025362825.1. Classification (GTDB taxonomy): domain Bacteria; phylum Pseudomonadota; class Gammaproteobacteria; order Burkholderiales; family Burkholderiaceae_C; genus Polaromonas. The sequence continues at coordinate 6,319 of JANYFF010000372.1, forward strand.
TCCAGCTGCACCGGAAAAGCGCACCCCGTCAACGGTTGATTAAGATGAGAAATCAATTCAGGAAAAGGATCGACATCGAAATCAATATCGGGGTTAAGCACGCAAAAATAATCTAGGTTAGCCTGCTTAAACGCTGCATTGTGGTTAGCGCCAAAACCTTTAGGTACATGGTTGTGGATGAGTGTTAACTTAAAGGTCCAGGCTTGAGTTCCAAGCCGTGTAATCAAATCAGGTTCAGGCACATTCACCGTAACAATTACATGCCCTACATTGGGAATACAAAGCGCTCTTAGCTTACACATCAATGGGAATAAATGTGCGCCGTGTCCGTGACTAACCACCGATACCACTACTTGAGGAAATGTGACTTTTGGCAACTCAATCTCACTAGATAGTTGTTCATGCAAAATCTTTTTGTTGATTACGCTGCATCACTTACCACCATGCCCGGAGACGTCTAACCGCTCGATAGACCGCTCTTGAAAGCACACTTTTAATGTTCAGCTGGTGCGCCATCCAAAGCGCCCACTCATCTCTTTCGATCGAAAACTTACTGGACAACTCGTTCGGCTTTGGATGACTTCGAACTGTATCACTGAGAATCCTCTGAAGATTATCTGGAAAATGAAATTTCTTATAATGTAGACGTCCTGAGCGACCAGCCTCTTCTAGAACACTAGTGGTTAATGAAGCACAATAATCCAGCAATTCTTCTGGATAACGCCAATTAAAAGCGCTCGGTTGGGCCAGATCAATCCCACTGAGAATCCGGGAGAAAATATGCCTATGTAAGGCCACTGGAATGCCAGCCCCCATCGCCTCAATCAGTGTTAGCCCTCCACCGTACGGAAACGATGCAATATACAAGTCAACGCGATAGTCGTGTAGGGCCTTCCAAACGCTGGGAACCCAAGGTGTGTAAATGAATCGATCAGGTCGGATGCCATAACGCTTCAACCCTCGCCGAACCCTGAAAAGCGCCCAAGGGGTCAACTGCCCGATATGGATGTGCCGTCCTCCTGTA
>JANYFF010000375.1 GCA_025362825.1 Polaromonas sp.
GAGGCGCTGGTGCTGGGTGACACCATCGGCAGCAGCGGCGCATGGAGTCGGCCTGTGCGTTACGGCGGGATTCGCTTCGCGCGCGATTTCTCACTGACGCCGGGCTTCGTCACCTACCCGCTGCCCACCATGCGGGGATCGGCTGCACTGCCCTCCACGGTGGACATTCTGGTCAACAACCAGCGCCGCAGCAGCAGCCTGAATGTCGGCTCAGGCCCATTTGATTTGACCAATGTGCCTGTCGTCAGCGGCAGTGGCGAAGTGAACCTGATCGTGCGCGATCTGCGGGGCGTCGAAACCGTCATTTCGCAGAAGTACTACCTGTCGCCGCGCCTGCTCGCACCGGGGCTGTCGGATTTCTCGCTCGATGCGGGCCGCTTGCGTCGCAACTTCGGTGCGCCAGGCAGCGACTACGGTCCTGCCTTCGGCTCGGCCACCTACCGCTACGGCATAAGCGATGCGCTTACAGGCGAGGGACGGGTCGAGGTCCAGAAACAAAGACAGGCGGCAGGTATCGATTTGGCGGGACGCATAGGCACGCTCGGTTCAGCGCAGGCCACTGCGGCCTGGTCACAAAGCGACAACGACGGGCGCAGCAGCGCCCGCAACGGCGGGCGCTACCTGATGGCCTTTGAACGCAGCGCTCCCAGCGGAGGCAACGGCTCGGTGCAGTGGGAGCATTTCGATGCGGGATTCCGTCAGTTCGGCGACCTGGGTTCGGAAACTCGGCCACGTGACCGGATGCAGGTCCAGACAGGCCTGTCGCTGGCTCGGATGGCGCTGGGCCTGAGCTACACAAGTCAAACGACCTGGGAGGGCGACAACTTCCGGCTGCTTGCAATGAATATCGGAACCCCAATTTTCAACAACCTCTTTCTCAGCGTTTATGCGAACAAGCGCCTGGGCCCCGATGGGGGCTGGGGCGTTGGCTTGAGCCTTCTGATGCCGCTGGAAAAACAACGTACTGTCGTCGCCACCAGCAGCCGGGACAGCGGCGGACGGCCGACGTCAGCGGTACAGGCGAGCCAATCACCGCCTGTCGGGCCGGGTTGGGGCTGGCGTGTGCGTGCCAGCGACCAGGCCCGGCAGCAAGCTCAGGCTGGCGCTGTACTCAACACCGGTGTGGGGCAATTTGTGGCTGAAGCCAACGCCGGCAACGGCAGCAACGCCATCCGCCTGGGTGCCAGCGGATCGGTAGGCTGGTTGGCCGGCTTGCCGTTCGCAACCCGGCGAATTGACCACGATGCTTTCGCGGTTGTCCGAGTTGCCGACCTGCAAGGTGTTCCGGTGTATCGCAGCAACCAGGTTGTTGCGACGACCAACAGCAAAGGGCTGGCGCTGGTCACTGGACTGCGTCCCTACCAGAGGAACCAGCTCAGCCTGGACCCTGACGAGTTGCCGTTCAACCTGCAGATAGAAGGTGTTGAGGAAATAGTGACGCCCTATGCGCGCAGCGGCGTCTTTGTTGACTTTCCGGTGCGACGCATGCGTAACGCACTCGTAGTGATTGTTCAACCGGACGGTGCGCCAGTCCCTGCGGGTACGCTGGTAACGGTACTGCCGGGCACAGAACCATTCGTCGTAGGCAAGCGCGGAGAGGCCTATCTTATGGACCTGAGCGACAGCAATCATTTACGGGTGGACTGGAAAGGCGGTGCTTGTGAGCTCATTGTCGTACTGGACCCGGCGGCGGCCACGGAGCCACAGATAGGCCCACTCACTTGCCCCGCCAGAAAATAGCAGCAGTGTCAACACGCAAACATGCAAACATGCAAACAGTAAAGGTAAAGAGAAAAGCAATGAAACAAGTTTTGCCCCCTGTGCTTGCCGCGCTGGCGCTGGCGATGCCATGGCCCGCAGCTGCTCTGTGCGCGCTGTGTACATGCGCGGTGAGCACCACGCCCATCGCTTTTGGCACGTACGACCCCCAGTCCGCGTCGCCACGAGACAGCGATGGTTCGGTGCTTTTCACCTGCGGAGGTTTGGTCGGTGGCGTGGTGACCTATGACGTCACCCTTGACAAAGGCCTGAACAGCACCACGTCCAGTCCGCGCAGAATGTCCAGCGGTGCGAGCCGGCTCGACTACGACCTTTACACCTCAAGCGCGTATGCATCCATTTGGGGCGATGGCACTGGTGGCAGCCAGAAAATCACCGGCAGCGTTACCATCCTCCTCTTGGGTGGAACGACCCGATCGCTCGTTGTTTATGGCCGTATTCCGAGCAGCCAGACATCCGTCAAGCCGGGCGCCTACAGTGATGCAGTGCTCGTCACCGTCACGTATAACTGAACCCCGAAATACACCCTGGCTCACGAGAGAAAGACGCCGTGAATTTACCCACGGCCAAACTCCTTTTCGGCACCTTGCGCTTGCACATCACCTCTTCAGGGGATGACGAGGCGGCGCAATGCGCGGCATACTGCAGGCAAGTTGCTGTTACAACGAATCAGGGTTCAGACGAGCAAAACAATACCGCCATCAAAGCGCACTCAACAAGGCCACCGCCAGGTGGTCTTTTTTTGCAACCTTCAGTATCTTGCGCCCTCATCCTGCCGGCTGATCGCCTGTAAAACCATGGTTGCCCCCACATCATTCAGGCAACGCATATGGCCCTCATCCAGCGGCAGCGGGCAGACACGCTGAAAGCATGGCGAGCAGTCCAGCGGCGGCTGGTAGTCGGGGTCTGTCTTTAGCCAGAGCACACGGGCCTTGTCGCTCAGTGGCGGGGTGTGCAGCGGACTGGAAGAGCCAAAAATGGCGACTTGCGGTACGCCAAAGGCGGCGGCCACGTGCATCAGCCCCGAGTCGTTGCTGATGGTGCTGTGACTTGCGGCGATCAGGCAGAGTGCTTCGGGCAAGGCGGTCTTGCCGGCCAGGTTGATGCATTTGCCGGGTTGCAGAGCGTTGATAGGCGCCGCGATCTCATTGCATAGCGGCGCTTCCTTGCCCGAGCCCAGCAGCACGACGGGCAGGTGGAGCCTGGTGGCCAGTTCTGAGAAGTGAGCAGCGGGCCAACGCTTGGCCGGTCCGTATTCGGCTCCGGGTGCAAACACCACATAGCCGCCGCGCAGCAGGCCCAGGCGAGCCAGCGTTTTTTCTATGTTGGACGCATCCATCTGCAGCCGAGGCTGGTCGGCCTCAAGATTACCCTCGCCGCTCAGCGCCGAATAAAACGCCACCATAGGCGGTTTGTCTTTTGGATTTTTAAGCCGATGGGTAAGCAGCCCGACACGCACTTCGCCAAGGTAGCCGATGCGCTGGGGGATGCTGGCCAGAAAAGGGAGCAAAGCGCTTTTGAGCGAATTTGGCAGAACGTAAGCCTTGTCAAATCGGCCCTCGATCTGCCGAGCCAATGCGCGCCTCGCCTTGAACTGCAAGCCGCCATGGGCAAACGGAAACTCAATGACTTCTGCGACCTGCGGCATGGCCCGGTAGACCGGCGCCACCCAGGGCAAGGCGCCCACCGTGAGATTTTCACCGCGCGCATGCAGGCGCCGCAGCAGCGGTTCGGTCATCACCGCGTCGCCTATCCATTGCGGGGCAACGATCAGAGAACGGCTCAAAACCACTCCTTGACTGGAGTCAGAATCCAATTCTTTTTCATTATGGTGGTCAAAGGCCGGTTGTTTTAGTCGGGATGGATGGTAACTGGTTCGACTTTTATGGATTACTGTAAAAATGCGATCACAAAATTGACTAGAAAAAACGTTAGCCGCTGTCAGCGGCTCGTTTCAATCAAACCAGGAGCCGCCCCATGAAAGCTTTTACCCTGGCCGCTGTGGCCATGGCCGCGTCGATGTTGACCCTCAATGCCATGGCGCAAACCAGCACTGGCACGGCAGCTCCATCGGCCAGCGACCCCAACGCGATGGTCAATCAGTTTGAAGCCACAGCCGGCAAGTTTGAAGGCTACCGCCGGTCTGGCGCCAAAGGCATCTGCGCGACGGGTGAGTTTGTCGGCACTGCCGATGCCAGAGCATTGTCAACCGCCTCCGTCTTCAGCGGCAGGCCGGTTCCGGTGGTGGTGCGTTTTTCTGTAGGCGGAGCCAACCCAAAAGCGCCAGACAACGCCAAATCCCAGCGCAACCTGGCGCTTCAATTTAATCTGCCGGGCGGCGAGCAGTGGATCATGGGCAATATCTCCGCGCCTGTTTTTGGAGCGTCTACACCCCAGCAGCTGATGGACTTTCTGGTATCGCGCCAGGCTGACCCAGTGACCAAAGCGGCCGACCCCGCCAAGATCAAGGCGTTCAACGATGCCAACCCTGAGGCTCTGCTCCAGGCAAAGCACTATGCGTCGCAACCTGTTCCTGCCAGTTTTGGCAGCGTGAATTACTGGGGCGTGCATGCATTTGGATTTGTCAATGCCAGCGGTACAAGACAGTTTGGTAAATGGATTTTTGAGCCGGTGGGCGGCCTGCAGGGCCTCACCGACGACGAAGCCAAGGCCAAGGGCGTCAGCTTTCTCTTTGATGACCTGCGTCAACGAGTGAAAGAAAACAAAGTTGCCTTCAACTTCAATCTGGAGCTCGCGCAGCCGGGCGACAAAATTGACAACGCTACCGTGCCGTTGCCTGAGGGCCGTAAGAAGGTCAACTTGGGGTTGCTGAAAATCACTGCCGTGTCAGATGACGGCGTTGGGTCCTGCCTGACCATCAACTACAACCCTATGGTGATGCCTAAAGGTGTCGTAGCCTCGGCTGATCCCATGCTGCCTGCCAGGGCAGCACCTTACGCCGTGTCATTGGGCAGACGCCTGGTGGAAGGCGCCAAGCAACAATAAACCCGAAAAGCAACCCAAGGACAACATCATGACCTACACACGCAGAATTTTTTTCAAGCAATCTCTGTCCTGTGCTTCAGCTTTGAGCGCGCTGACCTTGACCCAGACGGTGCAGGCACAAACACAAACGACTGTGCTGGAGACAGATCCACAGGCAATGGCGCTGGGCTACAGCCCTGACGGCACGAAAACAGACGCCAAAAAGTATCCCAACTATGCGGCTGGGCGCAGTTGCAGTGGCTGCGTTTTGTTTCAAGGCAAAGCTGGCGAAAGCTCTGGCAGCTGCGCGGTGTTTGGCAACAAGCTGGTAGCCAGCAAGGGCTGGTGCAGCGCCTGGACCCAGAAAGCCTAATCAGCTCAATGATGCCCGGCGACCTGCTCGCCGGCCTTCAGCGCATACACGGTGCCGCAGTACGGGCACTTTGCTTCGCCAGTGCGTGCCACATCAAGATAGACCTTGGGATGGCTGTTCCAGATTTTCATGTCAGCCTTGGGGCTTGGGCAATACACCCCGCCCTGCGCGTTCAGGTCGGACGCAAGCAGTTCAACGTTAAATGATTTCGTCATGTTCAAACCTTCGCGAGCCACGAAGCATATTTGGGGTTGCGCCCGTTGACGATGTCGAAAAACGCCGCCTGGATTTTTTCGGTGATAGGGCCGCGTGAGCCGGTGCCGATTTCAACCCGGTCCAGTTCGCGGATTGGCGTGACTTCTGCCGCTGTGCCGCTGAAGAACGCTTCATCTGCAATGTAGATTTCGTCGCGTGTGATGGCCTTTTCTTTCAGTTCCAGACCCAGATCCTTGCAAATCGAAAAAATCGTGTTGCGCGTGATGCCGTTGAGAGCGCCTGCGCTTGAGTCCGGCGTGTAGACCACGCCTTTGCGCACCACGAAAACATTTTCGCCTGCGCCTTCAGACACAAAGCCCTGCGGGTCCAGCAGCAGCGCCTCGTCATAGCCTTCGTCGGTGGCTTCCATGTTGGCCAGAATCGAGTTGGTGTAGTTACTCACCGCCTTGGCGTGGATCATGGTGATGTTGACATGGTGGCGCGTAAAGCTGGAGGTCTTCACACGTATGCCGCGCTTCAAGCCTTCGTCGCCCAGGTACGCACCCCAAGGCCAGGCGGCGACCATCAGATGAATCTTGTTGCCCTTAGGGGACACGCCCAGCTTCTCGGAACCTATCCAGACCAACGGCCGGATGTAGCAACTGGGCAGATTGTTGGCGCGCACCACGTCAAGCTGGGCCTGCATGACCTCTTCCGGGGTGAAGGGGATTTTCATGCGCAGAATTTTGGCGCTGTTGAACAAGCGCTCGGTGTGCTCTTCGAGGCGGAAGATGCCGGTGCTGCCATCTTCCAGCTTGTAGGCACGCACCCCTTCAAAAGCGCCGCAGCCGTAGTGCAGGGTGTGGGTCAAGACATGGATTTTCGCGTCGCGCCACTCGACCATCTGGCCGTCCATCCAGATTTTGCCGTCACGATCTTCCATGGAGGGGGCTGCTGCTACTGGGGACATGCTGATCCTGTGGTGAATTAAGTAAACCGCTGATTTTACGAGGCGACCTGATTCTCGGGGGCATCCGGCACTTCAGGCCGGAAAAGCTCGTAGTGCGAGAGCTTGCCGCTGACAAAGGTGCAGGTCACAGAGGACTGCGAGCCGTCGGTCCAGCAGAACACCTCGGGCTGCTCGTCCTTGGGTGACTGCTGCGCACCCAGCGCACGGGTCATGGCGACCACATGCAGCAGCGTCATGCCCGGCTTGAGCTTGGCGTTGAGCATGACGGCACTGTCAACATAGCCGATGGGCCGGGCGGCGGCGCGCTTGAGCACCTGCATCATGCGGCTGAAGTGCAGCAGTATCCAGAAGACCAGCACGCTGGCGGCTGCCGCAATGCCGGCCCAGCCATAGGAGCGGTAAGCCAGCACCACACCGGCAATCACGGCGATGGGGACAAGGATTTTTTGAAAGTTCATGGCGCCATTTTCGCAGCTGCAGGGCAACTGACCGGCTGTGGGGAGTGCGTAGCGGGGTAAAAACCCTTTTTTACCAATGTTTTAGTGCCCCGGCCGCTGTGTTTTGGTCATCTGTCGCTATGTTTTTTATAGCAAAAGCGTTTTATCCAAGGCCGCGCACCACTTCCAGTGCCTGCTCAATGCGCTCGACGGCGTGGATGGTCAGCCCCTCAAAGGCCTTGTCGTTCTTGCGCGGCGCATTGGCCTTGGGCACGATGGCGACGCTGAATCCCAGCTTGGCGGCTTCCTTCAACCGCTCCTGGCCGCGCGGCGCCGGGCGTACCTCACCCGCAAGGCCAACCTCGCCAAAAGCAATAAAGCCCTTGGGCAGCGCCCGGCCGCGCAGGCTGGAGGTAATGGCCAGCATCACAGCCAAGTCAGCCGCCGGCTCGCTGATGCGCACGCCGCCGACCGCGTTGACAAAAACGTCCTGGTCCATGCAGGCGACGCCGGCGTGGCGGTGCAGCACCGCCAGCAGCATGGCGAGGCGGTCCTTGTCCAGGCCCACGCTCAGGCGCCGCGGTGACGGCCCGCCGCTGTCCACCAGCGCCTGGATCTCGACCAGCAGCGGCCGCGTACCTTCGAGCGTGACCATCACGCAGCTGCCGGGCACCGGCTCGGCATGCTGGCTTAAAAAGATGGCACTCGGATTACTGACGCCCTTGAGGCCTTTTTCAGTCATGGCGAAGACGCCAATCTCGTTGACGGCGCCAAAGCGGTTCTTGATGGCCCGCACCAGTCGAAAGCTCGAATGCGTGTCGCCTTCAAAATAAAGCACCGTATCGACCATGTGCTCCAGCACCCGCGGGCCGGCCAGCGCGCCCTCCTTGGTGACGTGGCCAACCAGCACGATGCAGACGCCGCTGGCCTTTGCCGCGCGTGTCAGGTGGGCCGCGCATTCACGCACCTGCGCTACCGAGCCGGGCGCAGAGGTGAGCTGGTCTGAATACACCGTCTGGATGGAGTCGATGACGGCAATCATGGGCCGCGTTGCTTCGAGCGTAGCGAGGATTTTTTCAAGCTGGATTTCAGCCAGCACCTTGACCTGCGAGCCCTCCTGCCCGAGTCGGCGCGAGCGCAGCGCGATCTGGGCGCCGCTCTCCTCACCAGTAACGTAAAGCGTGCTGTGGCCGGCGTTTTGCAGCGAATCCAGCGCCTGCAGCAGCAGGGTTGACTTGCCGATGCCCGGATCACCGCCTATCAACACGACGCCGCCTTCAACAATGCCGCCGCCCAGCACGCGGTCAAGTTCTTCGTGGCCGGTGGGGGTGCGCTCCATGTCGGTGGCGTCGATGTCGGCCAGCGTGGTGACTTCCGACGCCTTGGCCAGCGACTGGAACTGGCTGCTGTAGCGGTTTTTGACCGGCGCGCTGCTTTCAGCGACCGATTCGACCAGCGTGTTCCAGGCATTGCAGTGCGGGCATTTGCCCAGCCATTTGGGGCTGGTGCCGCCGCACTCGGTGCAGGTATGGATGGTTTTGTCTTTGGCCATACCTGCATGGTACTGTATAAATCACCAGCTAATCGCTGGTCGCCTGCGCTTTCCGGCTTCCGGGCATCAGGCGACGGCCATCTCCAGCCTGAGCGATGGCGCACGCTTGCTTTGAGGTGCTGACACCCCGGCGGCGACGGTGATCTGCGACGGCTTCATCGCGTAAATGATGGCGCGCCGGTGCTCAGGTGTGGTGAAGACGCCGCAAGCTTCGAGCACGATGTCTCGCGGGTCGTTGTCGAGTGTGATCCAGACAGTGCCTTCGACGCAGGCAATGCGTACATTGGCGGCGTCGGGCACGCTGAAAGTCGCCTGTTTGGCGAGGTTAAGGTTGAAAGCCTGGTGGGCTGGGGTTGCGGCGCGCTGGCCGTTGCAAGGGGTGGTCTGCATGGCGGGTCCTTTCACATTCATGGTGAGAATGAATATACTGAGCCGCCAGCTACGAATCAAACGGTCATTTGGAATCTGTTGCATGCGAATTGAGAATGCCAAAACATCCTGAAAAGCCTGCCAGACCGGCTGCGTCGGCACCCCTTGCCCCGCTGGCGTCCGGCAGCATCGCGCGCCAGGACCTGCCGCGGCTGGATCTGCTGCACAGCTTTGAGGCAGCCGCCCGCCTGCTCAGCTTCACG
>JANYFF010000411.1 GCA_025362825.1 Polaromonas sp.
AAAGGCATCGCTGCACTACAAAAAGTTGGGTTGCTGGAAAACACACCCATGTTGATTCCGCGCGTAGATGCTTTAGGCGTATATCCCTCGTTCCAAACCATTGGGGCCCAAGTTCTGGTAATCTTGATAATTGTTGCGAGCCTCGTCTACAACCGTATGAGCCAGCGAAAGGCCGCCCGGCAATGATCAGACTCTTGAATAGCATAGAGCTTGTTGGCGTTACTCTGAAGGCTACGGGCCGCTGATACACTTTCCACTGTGCGCCGATACCTCCTCATCTTTTTCATAGTGTTTCTGCCTTTCCAGTTTGCCTGGGGAGCGGCAGCGGGCTATTGCGCCCATGAAAAAAGCGACACGGTCAGCCACTTTGGGCATCACGCGCATGTGCACAAAGCGTCTGGCGCAGGCACTGATTCTGCGGTTTCTTTTGCGGGCGGTTGCGATCCGGACTGTGGGTATTGCCACAGCGGGTGCGCGCAGCCACCCCCAACCATCGCGGGAAATCTGCCCGCTGCTAATCCATCGATTTACGTCCCGCCTGAGACCATTCCGACTCGTTTCAGGGCTCCGAATTTAATCGAACGACCTAATTGGAGCCTCGCCGTCTAATCCGGCGAGAAGTCTTCCCATCTTTTAGCTACCCTTCGGTAGCGAGCCTCCCGCCGGATTCTCCCCCTTGGTTTTTGCAACTAGGAGAATTCGATGCGACCGAAAACGCTGGCGCTTGCCGGCACACTGTTTCTATTAGCGGCACCTGTCTTTGCACAGGTAACCCCTACCGTAACGGCAACTACTCAGCAGCTTGCTCCGCTGACACTTCCGGAAGCTTTGCTGCGGGCTGCCCAAGCTAATCCTGCCTTGCGTGCCAAACAGGCGGAACTCGCTGCAGCCGAGGGTTTCAATACCGACGCAAGATCAGTTCTGTTTAACAACCCGCAGCTTGCTGTAGACAAGACGCGACGGCTTGTGCCCCAGGCGGGGTTAAGTCCTGAACGTCGCAATGAATGGACTGGGGGTGTCTCCCAGACTTTTGAAACAGGTGGTCAGGGAGGGTTCAGGCGAGAGACGGCTTCGTCTGCCCTGGAAGCGTTGCGCTACGAGATTGTCGATGCGCAGCGGCGAATTCGAAGTGAAATATCCACGCGCTTTTACAGGGTGCTGGCATTTCAGCAACGTGTTGAGTTGGAGAGCCAAGCGCTCAAATTATTCGACGATGCTGCTGCAGCTGTACAAAAGCGACGAGTGGCGGGCGAGGATACCAAGCTTGATGCCAATGTAGCGCTTGTAGAGGCAGAGCGCGCGCGCAACCAGCTTGCACTGGCGCGGGAACAGCTAAACGAAGAGCGAAACGAGCTGGCTGCACGGCTGCAGCTAGTGGGCCCGGATCTACCAATGGCGCAGGGCGAACTCACGCCAGCGCCTATTGGGTTTGCTTTGAACGATCTTCTCGCCAGTCTCGAATCGCAGCCGCGTCTCCTGGCATTTTCAGCCCGTGAAAAAAGCGCAAACGCCCGATACCGACTGGAGCGCGCCAGCGTCAGTCCAGACGTGACGGTGGGACTGAATGTGGGCCGTGAAGGTCCAGGCGGTGCACGCGAAAGACTCACCACTATTTCCATCTCTGTCCCATTGCCGATTTTTAAGCGCAATGCGACTGGCATTGGTCAAGCGTCCACCGCTGCCACCCAGGCGCAAATTGACAGGGAGGCCGCACAGCGCGACACCAGAGCCAATGTCCTGTCGCTTTGGACAAGGCTGACAAGCCAGGAGCAGCGCTTGCGTCGGCTCCAGGACGTCGTTTTGCCAGCGCTGACCGACAACCTGAGTCTATCTGTCAAATCCCGCCAGGCGGGGCAAATAGGTTTGCTTGAACTGATCGTCGTCAACCGTCAGGCACTCGATGCACGTCGTGACTTGATCGAGGCACTTACCGAATACCACAGTACCCGCGCGGCGCTTGAGCTCGAAGCGGGTTGGCCCAAAGAATGAGAGAGTCATCATGAACAATACAGAATTCAAATTTTTCGCTTCACGCCGTGTCGCTGGCATTTCATACGTTCTTGCTGTATTGCTGTTGTTGGGAGGTTGTGGAGAAAAGTCTGCAAAGAGTGCGGAAGCAGCAAAGCAGGAGGGCAAGGCAGAATCCAAAGAAGAGAAAGGCCTGAAACTAACGGCAGAAGAACAAGAACGGGCCGGGATCAAGTTTGAAGAAGTTAGCTCACGCACGTTCGAAGACTCAGTAAGCGTGACAGCGACCATCCGCCCCAATCAAGACCGAATTGCCAAGATTTCACCCCGGGTCGAGGGTCGGATCGTTGGTGTGTCGGCCAATCTTGGGGATACGGTTCGCGCAGGGCAGGCCCTGGCTGTGATGGATAGCCTTGCAATTGGCGAAGCGCAATCGACTCTGCTGCGAGCGCAGTCTTCCGAGCGTGTTGCACAGGCCGACTTCAAGCGCGCCGAGTCGCTCAGCGCTGAGGAAATCATTCCGCAAAAGGAGTTGCTCAGGGCGCGTGGTGAACTGGAACGGGCCAGTGCGGAATCGAGGGCGGCGCGTGACCGCTTGCGCCTGCTTGGAGGATCTGCCAGTGCCAGCGGACAGGCACAGTCGACGTTTGCTTTGACGGCACCGTTTGCCGGAACGGTCATCCAGAAAAAGGCCACGATCGGTGAACTTGGCTCTCCTTCAGACGCCATTTTTACAATCGCAGATCTATCCAAGGTCTGGATTGAGGCAAATCTCACCGATCAGCTGGTCTCAAAAGTGAGGACAGGTGCGGCTGCAATCGTGACGGTCGGAGCCTATCCTGGCGAGCGCTTTAACGGCCGGGTTTCGTACATCGCAAACGTGCTGGACAAGGACAGCCGCACCATCGCGGCCCGAATCGAAGTGCCTAACAAGGACGGTCGGCTCAAACCTGAAATGTTTGCCAGTGCCAGCATTGCAACCGGCGGGCAAGTAGAAGCCATCTCGGTGCCGGATACCGCAATCGTTTTGCTCCAGGGTCAACCGACTGTTTTCGTGAATGAGCAGGGTGGTTTTGAGTCTCGTGCCGTGGAAACGGGGGAGAAACTTGCTGGACGCACCGTGATCACATCTGGCCTCAAAGCGAAAGAACAGGTCGTGGCAACGGGTGCGTATGCGCTCAAAGCCCGCCTGTTGAAATCGCAAATCGGCGGCTAAGGCGAGGAACCAACATCATGCTCAATGCAATTGTGGATGCTTCGCTGCGTTACAAAGTTCTGGTTCTCGTCGCTTTTGCCGTCATTGTCGGCCTTGGTGTTCAAGCCTTTCGCACAGTACCGGTCGATGCCTTTCCAGACGTCACGCCCATTCAGGTCAACGTCTACACAGAATCGCCTGGTCTGGCCGCCGAAGATGTCGAAAGGCTGCTGACCACGCCTATTGAGGGGGCCATGGCGGGATTGCCTGGGGTCGAAGAGGTTCGTTCGATTTCGTTGTTCGGGCTGTCCTACGTGGGTGTCTACTTTAAAGACAACGTTGACATTTACTTTGCACGCCGACTCGTGGGTGAGAAGTTGCAGGAAGCCAAAGGTCGCCTACCCCAAGGCTATGGGGAGCCCGTGCTGGGGCCCAACAGCTCAGGTTTGGGGCAAGTGTTCTGGTACACCATTGAATCGGCCGATAAAAAGCTGAGCCTCATGGATTTGCGCACGTTGCACGACTGGACGGTTCGTTTGATCATGCGTACTGCGCCCGGTGTGGACGACGTCATTTCCTTTGGGGGAGACCAGAAACAATTTCAGGTGCAAATCGACCCGAACAAGTTGATCAAGTATGGGCTGACCTTCAAGCAGGTCATGGAGCGCCTGGCTGCGAACAACAAGCAGGTAGGCGGACAGTCCATCAACCTTGGGGCGGAACAGTACCTAGTTCGTGGTCTCGGTCTGGTCACAGGAACGGCTGACATCTCAAGCATCGTCGTCGCCGAACGCAATGGCGCGCCGATTTTTGTTCGGGATGTGGCTGAAGTCAAAGAAGCCGCCACGCCGCGCTTCGGTGCCGTCACCCGTGACGGGAAGGAAGCCGTTCTAGGCATTGCCTTGTCGCGAGTCAATGAAAACGCGAAGAGTGTCGTAGATGCAGTGAAGGCCAAGATGGCCCTGGCGCAGGCGGCGCTGCCAAAAGGGGTGTCGTTGGTCCCCGTCTACGACCGTACTGATCTTGTGGAAAAAGCATTGAAGACGGCGGAAAGCTCCCTGGTGGAGGGCGCAATCCTGGTCGCCATTATCTTGTTTTTGTTTCTGGGAGACTTTCGTTCCGCCATCGTGGTCATTGTGACCTTGCCGATGGCGATGTTGATCGCGTTCATCCTCATGCAGCAGTTCGGGGTAACAGCCAACCTGATGTCGCTGGCCGGCTTGGCGATTGGCACAGGGATGATGGTGGACGGCGCCATTGTGATGGTCGAAAACGCATTCCGGCTTTTGGCTCATGCCAAGGAGTCTGGCAAGCCCATCAAAAAGACGCATCTGATTTTGGAAGCGGCGCGTGAGGTGATGAACCCCATCGCGTTCGCCATCCTGATCATCATTGTCGTCTTCATGCCTTTGTTTTCTCTAACCGGCCTGGAAGGAAAACTGTTCAAGCCGATGGCGTTCACGATCACCTTTGCGATGGCCGGCTCCCTGTTGCTGTCGATGACCTTGGTGCCTGTCCTGGCGGCATTGATACTGAAGCCTAAAGAAGAAAAAGATACGTTTGTCGTGCGTTGGGCCAAGAAATCCTACCTGCCCTTGCTCGACTGGGCGCTTGAACGAAAAAAGCTCGTAATTTCCATTGCATTGGCACTGCTTGTCGCATCTCTAGCGCTGTTCCCGTTTCTGGGCAAGGAATTCATGCCACAACTGCAGGAGGGAACCATTCTTTTGCGCGTGACCGGCATTCCATCGGCTTCGCTCGATGAATCCATTCGAGTTTCGAATGTCATTAGCGCTGAGCTGAAGAAGCAGTTTCCGCAAGTCGACTCGGTGCTCTCAACGATTGGGCGCGCGGAGGGCGGCGAGACTACCGACGTGAATTCCATGGAAGTGCTTGTAGCGACAAAAGTTCAGGCCGAATGGCCTGAAAAGATCTCGTACCCAGCGCTGGCCCATGAGATGCAGGAGGCTCTGGAAAAAGTCATTCCTACTGTTGTTATCGCAGCGACACAGCCCATCCAGTCGCGTGTTGAAGAATTGATATCCGGTGTGAGGGCCACTCTCGCTCTGAAGCTTTACGGCCCCGACCTTGCAACGCTGGATCGGCTTACGGCCCAGTTGCAAGGGGTGCTGGGCGGAGTGTCCGGAGTGGCAGATTTGTCAGCCGAGGCCAACAAGGGCAAGCCTCAGTTGGTCATCAAAGTCAATCGCGAAGCTGCCGCCCGTTATGGCATCAATGCTGATGAAATTCTGGAGGTCGTCAAAGCAGGCATCGGGGGAGAAGCGGTTTCCACGCTGATTGATGGAACCAAACGGTTTGATATTGCTGTTCGGCTTGCTGACGGTTTCCGCGCCGACCCGGCATCGATTGCAGCCATTCCTATCCGCACCACAGGGGGCGCGCTGGTTCCGTTCTCTCAGGTCGCGTCTATCGAACTGGATGAAGGCTATTCCTTCGTACGCAGGGAGTCTTTGCAGCGCTATTCCGTCCTGCAAATGGATGTGAAAGGGCGGGATGTAGACAGCTTTGTCAAAGAGGCTGATGCCAAGATAGCGCAACAGGTCAAGCTGCCAGCAGGATACTACTTTCAGTGGGGTGGCGCTTTTGAAAACCAGCAGCGGGCGATGGCTCGCCTGGCAGTCATCGTTCCCTTGACCATCGGTCTGATCTTCATGTTGCTGTACACCGCATTTAATTCGGTAAGACATGCAACGCTCATCATTGCGAACGTTCCGTTTGCCATCATTGGGGGGATAGTGGGACTGTTTATCACCGGTCAATATCTCTCTGTTCCCTCGGCTATTGGCTTCATCGCTGTCTTTGGGGTGGCCATGCTCAATGGCATTGTGATGGTGACATTCCTGAATGATCAACGTGGGCAAGGTCTGTCTATCAGGGATGCCGTGCGCCGAGGCGCAGAACTGCGCTTAAGGCCCGTCTTGATGACCGCTTCCGTCGCCATTTTGGGTCTCGTCCCAATGCTTCTGTCGACAGGCGTTGGCGCAGAAACTCAGCGGCCCCTTGCAACCGTAGTGGTAGGCGGTCTCTTTACTTCAACCGCATTGACTTTGCTGTTGCTACCACTTTTTTACGAGTGGGCCGAACTGCGCGCCGAGCGTCGCAGCCAAAAACAATCCACAAATGAGGAAGGTACATCATGAAAGAAATCAAGGCATACATACACCGAAATCGGGTAGCCGAGGTCATCAGCGCACTCAAAAGTTCTGTTGCGTGGACGACCATTGGAGACGACGAACATAACTTGACAGCTTATATGGTCAAGGGTTCGCTGGTTCCGCTAGACGAGGGCGAGCGGCGTTTCTCCGTGGAGCTTGGAGATGAAGTTATCAATGAATACAAGCTTGAGCTTCACTGCTCCGAAGACCATGTCGATGAATTGGTGAAGATCATCGTTGCTTCCGCTCGCACAGGGCGCGCAAATTCTGGTTGGGTCTACGTCATGGACGTGGTGTCAGCAGTCCCCGTCATCTGACGCAATGGGCTACGACTCAAATGGACGTTGCTAATGAGCTTTTGTATGCCTTCCGGGTCTTTCTGGCAGCCGTGCTCGGAGGAATCATCGGCTGGGAGCGTGAGCGAAGTGATAGTGATGCCGGCATAAGGACCTACATGGCGACCTCGATGGGGGCATGCGCCTTCAGCCTCATATCGACCCATGGCGGAGGCGATCCAACCCGTATTGCGGCGCAGGTTGTCTCTGGCATTGGGTTTATCGGTGCCGGCGTGATTTTTAAGGGCAACACAGGAATTTCCGGTCTCACCACGGCAGCAACGTTGTGGGCGACAGCAGCGGTCGGCATGGCAAGCGCATTCGGTATGTATGTATTAGCGGTTTTGTGTTCCTGCCTTTTGCTTGCCACGCTCTTGCTGCAGCACTTGCCAGGCTGGAAGCAATTTACAGGAAAGAGTGCGGCGCGCGAAAGTGGTGGGCAAGCTATTCCCAGCGACCGCGAAAAATTTTGAAGATCCATTTTTACTTTAGGAGAATCGCATGAGCTTTTTTGACAAGTTGCTTTCAAATATGGGTGGGGGTCACCATGGGGGGAACCGCGGGGGTCACGGGGGCGGCGGGCATGGAAACCGGGATGACGGATATCGCTATCCACCGCCACCGCCCGTGCCGGCGCCGACGTCTGGAGGTGGGGGCGCTGCATGTCCATCATGCTCCGGACTCAACGTGCCTGGGGCGCGGTTTTGTAGCCAATGTGGCAAGTCAATGCTGCCAGGAAGCTGTACGGCGTGTCAGGCAAGCATTGTCGCTGGCGCCAAGTTCTGTCCCAACTGCGGAAAGCCGCAGGCGTAGCTCGCCGTAAGGGGCGTTTTGTTGCCGATCATACTTATAAGGACTCAGATATGAGCGAGTTTGCAGGCCTCAGCGATGTCCAGCCCTTGGCCACTAATTTCATCACTGGGGAAATCGTCAAGATCAATGACGAGCACGGCGAGGCGACGCTGCGTCAGGGGCCGATCGCACACGTGCACCTATCCGCAAGAACGACAATCCTTCACTATGTTCCAGCCAAGGTGATTTTTAGGGTCGAGGCAGACGACAAGGCTTGGTTTCGGCCGGATCGTGCGAATGACGGAAATCCTGCTGCCGTATTGGGCGTGCCCGGACCTATCCGGGCGCGGCACCATCGAGTCCAACTTTCGAAAAATGGAGTGAACCGAACATGAGCGAGTCTGTAAAACTTCGTCTGGATCTCCCTCTGGTGCTGCCAGATGTCGCTGATGCAAATGACAGCTGCGTGACCAGGCTGCTCGAAGCGCTGTCGGGCCGACCCGGGCTTATCGAGGCGCATGTCGTGGGACGCGAGAGCGGCTCGCCCCAGCTATGCATCCATTACGACCCTGCGACTCTTTCATTAACGCGGGTGCGAGAGTTGGCGAACTCGGTGGGTGCCGAGATCACTTCACGATTTGCCCACTTGGTACTGCGAACCGATGCCCCCCTGCATGCTCGCGGCGCGCGCGGGGCCGCCGACAGCCTGCGCGGCATCCCGGGCGTCGTGGAGGCCGACGTCGGTGTTTCGGGTGCGGTGCGCATCGAGTATGACCGGTCGGTCCTGTCGGAGGACATGTTGCTGGCACGCGCTGCGGCGTTCGGTGTCCGCGGTTTGGCATCAGCCCGAGTTGTGGCAGCAACACCGGCCCTGAAAGAGCCTGGAACACACGTTGATCCCGCGCAACCTGTTTCCGCAGTCGGCGGTCTTGCTGGTGGTGGCCACGGGCATGACTATGCAGGTCACGGGCACAATCACAATCACAATCATGATGCCAATCCTGTCCAGGCCGAACAAGTCAGGCCGGATACCGCCAAACGCGATCATGCGGGTCACGATCACGCCGAGGGCAAGGGAGACCATGCCGGCCACGACCACGCCCACGGCGGCCCTTTTGGCGAAAAGTCGGAGCTGATCTTCGCGGTGCTGGCCGGCCTGCTGCTGCTGGCCGGCTGGCTGATCGAGCGCGCCGACGCGGGGCCCGGGTGGCCACCCACCGCATGCTACGTCGCAGCTTACTTATTTGGCGGCTTCTTCACCGTCAAAGAGGCTTTTGAGAATCTGCGCGCTCGCCGCTTCGAGATCGACACTTTGATGCTGGTAGCCGCGATCGGTGCTGCCGCGCTCGGCAAATGGGCCGAGGGCGCGTTGCTGCTCTTTTTGTTCAGCCTCGGCCATTCGCTGGAGCACTACGCCATGGGCCGCGCCCGCCGGGCGATCGAGGCCCTGGCTAAACTGGCGCCGGAAACGGCAACGGTGCGGCGGGAAGATCGCACCGAGGAGGTGCCGGTCGGCACGCTCCAGATCGGCGATGTCGTCGTGGTTCGTCCGAACGAACGATTGCCCGCTGACGGCGTAGTGGTGGTCGGCACCTCCAGCGTCAACCAGGCGCCGGTCACCGGCGAGAGCGTGCCAGTCGACAAGCGTCCGGCCGATGATCCGAAGGCAGCTTTGGCTGCGTTCGAGCGGGTGGGGCCCGAGAATCGTGTTTTCGCGGGGACGATCAACGGTTCCGGCGTCATCGAGGTCATGGTCGCGCGCCGGTCCGAACAGTCGACCATGGCGCGCGTGGTGAAAATGGTGACTGAGGCGGAGGCGCAGCGCTCACCCACGCAGCAGTTCACAGAGCGCTTTGAACGTATCTTCGTCCCCGTCATTCTTGCTTTGGTGGTGGTACTTTTATTTGCCTGGGTGGTGATTGACGAGCCCTTTGCGGTCAGTTTCTACCGCGCGATGGCGGTGCTGGTGGCAGCGAGCCCGTGCGCGCTTGCGATTTCAGTACCAAGCGCCGTGCTGAGCGGAGTGGCACGGGCTGGACGCGGTGGCGTTCTCGTGAAGGGCGGGGGTCCACTGGAGAACCTCGGAACCCTAACTTCCATCGCATTCGACAAGACCGGCACCCTTACCGAGGGCAAGCCCAAGCTGACCGATGCGGTGGCCGCAGAGGGAGCGAGCGAGGATGAACTGCTTTCGGTCGCGTTGGTGGTTGAGGAGCACAGCGACCACCCCCTGGCCTCGGCGATCGTCACGGGCGCACGCGAACGGTTGGCTGACCGCGTCAAGCCGCTGACGGCCACAGACCTCAAAAGCATCACGGGCCGCGGTGTTCAGGCGCAGGTTGAGGGAGAGCTCGTGCACATCGGCAAGCCCGTGCTGTTCTCCGAACTGGCAGATTCTGCATTACCGGCGGCCATTGAGCAGGAAAACGCGAAACTGGTCGCCGCAGGTCGAACCACCATGGTCGTGCGTAAGGGAGCACGCTTCCTCGGCGTCCTAGGCGTCATGGACACCCCGCGGCCCGTTGCGGCGCAGGTTATGGCCGAGTTGCGTGCCCTTGGGATCGAGCGGCTGATCATGATCTCGGGCGATAACCAGGCGGTGGCCGACGCGGTCGCCAAAAGTGTCGGGCTGACCGAGGCCAAGGGTGACCTGATGCCGGAGCAGAAGGTCGAAGCGATCAAGGAGCTGCGCAAGGCGCACGGCAAGGTCGCCATGGTGGGCGATGGTGTCAACGATGCGCCGGCCATGGCCAATGCTACCGTCGGTATCGCAATGGGCGCAGCCGGCTCTGATGTGGCGCTGGAGACGGCGGACGTGGCCCTGATGGCCGACGATTTGGCACAACTCCCGTTCGCGGTCGGTCTCTCGCGCAGCACCAGCCGTATCATCAAGCAGAACCTGTGGGTGAGCCTGGGAGTGGTGGCAGTGCTTATTCCAGCGACGATTTTCGGGCTGAATATCGGCACTACGGTGTTGTTCCATGAGGGCTCGACCATCCTCGTCGTCGTGAACGCGCTGCGTCTGCTGGCTTACAAAGTCGATGGCAAAGCCAGCGATGATGTCGGCCTTAAAGCACCGGCTACTGCCGCTTGAGGCGGACCCCGTTCGAGTTCAGCACGGTGCCATCGGCGGGTCGGACGAGGCCCTGCTTGAGTTTCTTGGATTTGCTGCTCAGCATCGCCGCTGTAATAAATTGGACCGGCCCCGTATCCTTCAAGAGATGCGCCGCGCCCACGGCTCCAACAGCTCAAGGCATTGCCCTGCGAATGGGCGCCCCGTAGGTCACGCTAACGTAGAAATGTCCTATGTGTTTACCTCAGCCAAATAGGAGTCATGAATGAAGCGTTTTTTGGTGCTTTTGGCTATTGCGATAGCCGCCATCGTGCCCGCAGCCGTTTTCCGGTTAGGCGGCTGGCGACCCAATCCGGTGCTCGACATGGCGATCTTCGGCATCGCCGTTTTGGCAGCAGGCTTCATGCTTTCTTGGGGCGCCGAAGCGGCGGAAAAGCGCATCTCACAGGGACTGATTCTGGCTGGCGTGGCGCTCGTGACGGTGCTGCCGGAATACGCCGTAGACATGTATTACGCCTACCAAGCAGGGAAATCTCCAGATTCGAACTATGTGCATTACGCCGCGGCCAACATGACCGGCGCCAACCGCTTGTTGGTCGGTCTCGCCTGGCCGCTGATGGCTATCCTCCACTGGTGGCGGACCCGCCAACGAAGCATCGCGCTGGCCACCGTCAACATGGTCGAGATCGGCTTCCTGCTGCTGGCCAGCCTGTATGCGTTCGTGATCGTCCTGAAGAACCGGATCGACCTTTACGACACCGCTATCTTGATCGCAATGTTTGGTGCGTACCTCTGGCAGGCCGGGCGCATGCCAAAGGTCGAGTCTGGTCTCGAGGCCGATGATGAACCCGGACCGGCGGCGGCGCTCGCTACCCTCTCACCGGCCCGCCAATGGGCCTGGATGGGCGGATTGGCGGGTGTCGCTGCGGCCGTCATTCTGGCTTCGGCTGAACCTTTCGCGGAATCCATAGTGGCGTCTGGACGCGTGTTGGGTATCGACGAGTTCCTGCTCATCCAGTGGCTGGCACCCTTCGCCAGTGAAGCGCCGGCAGTGGTGATCGCCGTGCTGTTTGTCCTGTCCGGCCGCGCCGAAGGTGGCTTGACCACAATGATCAGCGACAAGATCAACCAGTGGACCCTGCTGGTGGGAATGCTGCCGCTGGCCATGAGCGTAGGTGCCGGCAGCTTGACATCGCTGCCACTCGACGCGCGCCAGCACGAGGAGTTCTTCCTTACTGCCGCTCAGTCGCTGTTTGGCGTGTCCTTATTGCTCCGGCTGCGCTTCAGCTTGCTGTCTGCGGTCGTGCTGTCGGCACTCTTCTTGGTGCAATTGGTGATCGCTTTCGTCTTTCGCAACGAAGCAGCCCGCGCGATCGAGTCGCTGACTATGCTCGGCTGGCTGTATCTGGCCTTGGCCGCAATCATCTTCGCGTTTGGTGCACCCAGTGCATGGCGCGCGGCTTTTCAGCTGCAAGCTGCGATTGACAAGCAAAAACTGCCTGCGGCGGCGACGGCAGGCTCAGGTCCGGGTGATGCCGCACCCAAAGCATGAAATGCGATGGCGAGACGAAATCTCGCATGCCACCTTGCTTCGGAACCCTTGAGAAGCTAGTCGCTCCTCACGGCAGCCCCGCATTCGGCTGCGGGCTGGAATCTTAGATTTTCAAGCTTTAACAATTCCCTACATCAACCTGAATCGCCCCGGGTTTGAACTGACCCCCAGAAGTTGGACAAATTTCAAGGGGTTCCATGCAGAAGTATCAAACAGGTAGTTGCGGTTACACGCTTCATCGAGAGTGTTTCCAAGAATCCGACTCAGCACCTCGGCCACAATTAGAGCCAGCACAACACCCCAGTGGTACGCAACAGCTGGACAAGCGTAACACGCAAGCTCATACCCAGCGCTGTCAGATGTGGAACTCCTTAGCGAAACTCGCTGCTAAAAAATCATACGCAGACCGGCACGAACCGTGGTGGCGGTACGCTGGCCACCGGATTGCGCGCGCGGGTAGAAGGTTCGTGAAACATCGACATAGGGTGCGACCCGGCGGTTGAATTCGTACCGTGCCTGAAGGCCGGTGTCGGCCTGGTAGGGCCCCCGGCGCACGGTGGGGTTGAGGTTGGAGGCCGACCACTCGACGTTGATGTAGGGACGCGCGATGAATCGGTTGGTGAGCAGGAAGTCGTATTCAAAGCGGGTGCGGGCAGACACCTTGCCATCGTTACGGACAAAAAGCTTCAGGTCGACGTCAAAGGCGTAGGGCGCAAGGCCGCGCACGCCCACGGCGAGGTAGTCGCGCTGCCCGGGTCGCTCGTCATGACGCAGGCCCACCTGCGCGTCCCAAAACGGGGCGATGTAGCGGCCATAGAGCAGTTGCAGTTCCGAAGCTTCGGTTCGTCCACCTGTGCGTTCTCCGTCGAACTGGTACCACAGGCGATTGAAGTCGCCGCCGACCCAGCCATCGACAGCTAGCGACTGGCTTGAACCCGCCTGGCCACGTATCTTGCCGGTTCCGGCTTCGACCTTGGTGTAGGAATAAATCGACTCATCTTCGACCGCCTGCGCAGACAGGGCGGAAAGGCTGAGGACGGCGGCAGCGAGCCAGCGCACCGACGCTATAGGTTTGAGATTGTTGTTCATTGTGGTTAGGTTCAAGCTACTTCGACCAGGCGAAACATGCCGGTCGCTGCATGGTACAAAAGATGGCAGTGGAAAGCCCAGGTGCCTTCGTCCTCGTAGGTGACATCGAGTTCCACCGTTTGCGCCGGCGGCACGATGATGGAGTGCTTGCGCGGAGCGAAGGCGCCGTTGCCATTGACCAGTTCCATATACACACCGTGCAGGTGCATCGGGTGCTCCATCATGGTTTCATTGACCATCTTGATGCGCACACGCTCCCCCAGGCCCATCTTGAAGGGCTTGGACTCGGAAAGCTTTTTGCCGTTGATCGACCAGAAATATCGCGTCATGTCGCCGGTCAGCCGGACCAACAGCTCCCTTTCCGGTGCCCGGTTGTCCGCGTTGCGGGTGGCGGCACGCAGCAACGTGTATTTCAGCCGGCGCAGGCCGTCTGCATCGACTGGCGCGACGACCGGGGCGGAGCCCGACGCGTCAGCCATTCGAGACATGCCTGCCATGGAGTCCGCCGGATTGGCGGGCGCTGCCATGCCAGGCATGTCGGCCATGGCCTTGTCGGCAGGCTTCGAAGCCATGGCCATCGACCCGCCTGGCGAAGTGGCGACCGGTTTGCCCATATCCATACCTGCCATACCTGCCATGCCGGCCATACCAGCCATACCAG